>NZ_AUIS01000013.1 GCF_000423825.1 Thermithiobacillus tepidarius DSM 3134 | reverse complement strand
CATCCGGCCGACCAGCAAGACCACCATCACCGGCGTGGAGATGTTCCGCAAGCTCCTGGATCAGGGGCAGGCGGGCGACAACATCGGCGCGCTGCTGCGCGGCACCAAGAAAGACGAGGTTGAGCGCGGCCAGGTGCTGGCCAAGCCCGGCTCGATCAAGCCGCACACCCGCTTTGAAGCGGAGGTGTACGTGCTGAGCAAGGAAGAGGGTGGCCGGCACACGCCGTTTTTCAATGGTTATCGGCCGCAGTTCTACTTCCGCACCACCGACGTCACCGGCGCCTGCGAGCTGCCGGAGGGCGTGGAGATGGTGATGCCCGGCGACAACGTCAAGATGCACGTGACGCTGATTGCGCCGATCGCCATGGAAGAAGGCCTGCGCTTTGCCATCCGCGAAGGCGGCCGCACCGTCGGCGCCGGCGTCGTCGCCAAAATCGTGGAGTAAGACATGGCCGTGGAAAGTTCGAAAATCCGTATTCGTTTGAAGTCTTTCGATTACCGCATCCTGGACGCTTCGGCTGCGGAAATCGTGGATACCGCCAAGCGGACCGGGGCCCGTGTGCACGGGCCCATCCCGCTGCCGACCAAGATCGAGCGCTTCACCGTGCTGCGTTCGCCGCACGTGGACAAGAAGTCCCGTGACCAGTTCGAGATCCGCACGCATAAGCGTCTGCTGGATATCCTGGAGCCCACCGACAAGACCGTCGATGCCCTGATCAAGCTGGATCTGGCTGCGGGCGTGGATGTGGAGATCAAACTCTGACGCAGCCGTCAGAGAAGAGGAATAAGAGATGAGTATTGGATTGATGGGTCGAAAACTGGGCATGACCCGCGTCCTGGGGGACGGGGGAGATGCGGTGGGCGTGACCGTGCTGGAGGTGACCCCCAACCAAATCACCCAAGTGAAGAGCGAAGCGAGCGATGGCTACACGGCTGTCCAGGTGAGCGTCGGCGAGCGCCGTCCGCAACGGGTCAGCAAGGCGATGGCTGGCCACTTCGCCAAGGCGGGGGTGCAGGCGGGTCGCTTGCTGCGGGAATTCCGCGTGGACTCCGTCGAGGGTTATGAGCAGGGCGGTTCCATCGGCCTCGACATCTTTGCCCCCGGACAGAAGGTGGATGTCACCGCCATCAGCAAAGGCAAGGGTTTCGCCGGTGCCATCAAGCGCCACAACTTCAGCAGCAACCGCGCCAGCCACGGCAACAGCTTGTCGCACCGGGCACCTGGCTCCATCGGTAACCGGCAGACGCCAGGCCGCGTGTTCAAAGGCAAGCGCATGGCCGGCCACCTGGGCGCGGAGCGTGTCACCCAGCAGAACCTGGAAGTGGTTCGTGTCGATGCGGAGCGCAATCTGATCCTGGTGAAGGGCGCCGTCCCGGGCGCGAAGGGCGGCGACGTCATGATCCGCCCGGCCGTCAAGGCTCGTTAATCGGGAGTGTCCTCATGCAAGTGAATACCGTGAATCTCGAGAATAAGCCAGCCGGCCAGATGGACTTGCCGGATACCGTGTTCGGCGCTGCCTACAATGAGCCGCTGGTGCATCAGGTGGTGGTGGCCTATATGGCTGGCGCCCGCGCCGGCACCGTGGCCCAGAAGACTCGCAGCCAGGTTCGCGGCGGCGGCAAGAAGCCGTGGCGCCAGAAAGGCACCGGCCGCGCCCGCGCGGGCACCATCCGCAGTCCCATCTGGCGCGGCGGTGGCAAGGTCTTTGCCGCTCAGCCCCGCTCCTACGAGCAGAAGGTCAACCGCAAGATGTACGCGGGTGCCATGCGCTCCATTCTGGGTGAGCTGCTTCGTCAGGACCGTCTGGTGCTGGTGGAGGATTTGGATATCCAGGAGCCCAAGACAAAGCTGGCCCGTGAACTGCTGGAACGCTTGGGCGGCGACGATGTCTTGATCGTCAGCAACAGCGTCAGCGAGAACCTGTATCTGGGCCTGCGCAACCTGCCCAAAGTGGGTTTGGTGGATGCGCCCGCCCTCAGTCCGGTGGACCTGCTGCACTTCGGTCGCGTAGTCATGACCAAAGATGCAGCTCAGAGCCTTGGGGAGCTTTTGGGATGAATCAGGAACGCACGTATTTGGTGCTGCAGGCTCCGTTGATCAGCGAAAAGGCGACCCGGGTTGCCGAGCAGCACAACCAGTTCGTCTTCAAGGTGGCGCTGGGCGCAACCAAGCTGGAAATCAAAAAGGCGGTCGAAGCGCTCTTCAACGTGAAGGTGCGCTCGGTGCAGACCATCAACTATCAGGGCAAGGCCAAGCGCTTCGGCCGTTACATGGGCCGTCGCAGCAACTGGAAAAAGGCCTACGTCTGCCTCGAGCCGGATCAGGAACTGGATCTCGGCGCCGGGCAATAAGCGGAAGGGATAAGTTATGCCTCTTGTAAAAGCAAAAGCCACATCCGCTGGACGACGCTTCGTCGTGAAGCTGGCCAACCCGGAATTGCACAAAGGCGAGCCGCACGCGCCGCTTTTGGAACGCAAGACGAAGAGTGCCGGGCGCAACAACAACGGGCGCGTGACCAGCCGTCGCCGCGGCGGCGGGCACAAGCAGCACTACCGGATCATCGATTTCAAGCGCAACAAGCTGGACATTCCAGGCGTGGTTGAGCGTTTGGAGTACGATCCCAACCGCAGCGCCCACATTGCCCTGGTGAAGTATGCCGACGGCGAGCGCCGCTACATTCTGGCCGCCAAGGGGATGAGTGCCGGCATGGAGATCATCTCCAGTGACCAGGCTCCCATCAAGGTCGGCAATTGTCTGCCGTTGCGCTATATCCCCGTCGGCGCCATGGTGCACAATGTGGAGATGCGGCCGGGCAAGGGCGCCCAGATTGCCCGTTCGGCCGGCGCCAGCGTACAGCTGATGGCGCGCGAGGGTGATTACGCCCAGATCCGCCTGCGCTCCGGCGAAGTGCGGCTGGTCAACATCAACTGCCGCGCGGTGATCGGCGAAGTCGGCAATGCCGAGCATTCGTCCCGTTCACTGGGCAAGGCGGGCGCCACCCGCTGGCGCGGCATCCGCCCCTCGGTGCGCGGCGTGGCCATGAATCCGGTCGACCATCCGCACGGCGGTGGTGAAGGGCGCACCTCCGGCGGTCGCCACCCCGTCAGCCCGTGGGGTCAGCCCACGAAGGGATATCGCACCCGGCGCAACAAGCGGACGAGCAACATGATCGTTCGCCGCCGGCACGCCTAAGCAAGTAGGAGAGACCCGTGGCTCGTTCCATTAAGAAAGGCCCTTTTGTAGATGACCACCTGATGAAGAAGGTGCTGGCGGCGGCTCAGGAAGGGAGCAAGCGTCCCATCAAGACCTGGTCGCGGCGTTCTACGATCATGCCCGAATTCATCGGCTTCACCTTCAGCGTGCACAACGGCCGGCAGCACGTGCCGGTCAGCGTCAACGAGAACATGGTTGGACACAAGCTGGGTGAATTTGTCCTGACCCGCACCTTCAAAGGCCATGCGGCGGACAAGAAGGCCAAGAAGTAATTTAAGGAGCAGAAGCAATGCAAGCATCGGCGTATCTCAGGGGATATCGGATCTCTCCGCAGAAGGCGCGGCTCGTCGCGGACCAGGTGCGCGGCATGCGTGTGGAGAAGGCTTTGGAGTTGCTGAGCTACAGCAACAAGAAGGCTGCTCTGCCGATCAAGAAGTGCCTGGAATCGGCTATCGCGAATGCGGAACACAATGAGGGCGCCGATGTGGATGCGCTTTACATCGCCAAGATCTGCGTGGACGAAGGGGCGGTGCTGAAGCGTTTCCACGCGCGGGCGAAAGGCCGGGGCACCCGGATTCTGAAGCGGACCAGCCATTTCAGCATCACCGTCGCTGAAAAGTAATCTGAGGACATCATGGGACAGAAAGTAAATCCGATCGGGATCCGCGTTGGCATCGTCAAGGACTGGACCTCCCGCTGGTACGGCAAGCACGATTTTGCCGACAAGCTGAACGAGGACCGCAAGGTCCGCGATTTCATCCAGAAGCGCCTGTCCGGTGCTTCCGTGTCCAGCATCGTCATCGAGCGCCCCGCCCGCAATGCCCGGATTACCATTCACACGGCGCGCCCCGGCATCGTGATCGGCAAGAAAGGCGAGGACATCGATCGGTTGCGCAAGGACGTCCAGGCGCGGATGGGTGTTCCGGTACACCTGAACATCGAAGAGATCCGCAAGCCCGAGCTGGATGCCAAGCTGGTGGCCGACAGCGTCGCCCAGCAGCTGGAGCGCCGCATCATGTTCCGCCGCGCCATGAAGCGCGCGGTGACCAACGCCATGCGCCTGGGCGCCTTGGGCGTGAAGATCACCTGCTCCGGTCGTCTGGGCGGTGCGGAAATCGCCCGCACCGAATGGTACCGCGAGGGCCGCGTGCCGCTGCATACGTTGCGTGCGGACATTGACTATGGAGTTTCCGAAGCCAAGACCACCTACGGGGTGATTGGCGTCAAAGTATGGATCTTCAAAGGCGAGATCCTTGACGCGGACACGGGCCGGGGTCAGGCCGGCAAAGAAAAACAGCAGGGTTAAGACATGTTACAGCCAAAGCGCACCAAATTCCGTAAACAGCACAAGGGCCGCAATCGCGGCGTTGCTACGCGCGGCAACAAAGTCAGTTTCGGCGAGTACGGGCTGAAGGCGACCACCCGCGGCCGCCTCACCGCGCGGCAGATCGAGGCCGCCCGCCGTGCGATGACCCGTCATATCAAGCGTGGCGGTCGCGTGTGGATTCGAATCTTCCCGGACAAGCCGATCTCCAAGAAGCCTGCCGAAGTCCGCATGGGCAAGGGCAAGGGCAACCCGGAGTACTGGGTGGCGCAGATCCAGCCCGGCCGGGTGCTCTATGAAATGGATGGCGTGAGCGAGGAAATTGCGCGCGAAGCCTTTGCCCTGGCGGCGGCCAAGCTGCCGGTGCTGACCACTTTTGTTGCTCGACAGGTGATGGGATGAAGGCGAACGAATTGCGGCAGAAACCCGCCGAAGAACTGAAGAGCGAGCTGATCGAGCTGTTGAACGAGCAGTTCAAGCTGCGCATGCAGCATGCCACTGCTCAGCTTGCCAACACGGCGCGACTGCGCTCTGTCCGGCGCGACATTGCTCGGGTTCGTACGATTCTTGGCGAGAAGTGAGATGACGACTATGGCGACTGAGTCCGGAAAAAGAACGGTGGCTGGCAAGGTGGTGAGCAACAAGATGGATAGAACCATCGTTGTTCTCGTCGAGCGCCAGATTCAACATCCTATTTACAAGAAGTACGTGCGGCGCTCGAACAAACTGCACGCTCACGACGAGAACAATGTTTGCCAGGAAGGCGACGAGGTCCTGATCGAGGAGTGCCGTCCCATCTCCAAGACCAAGTCTTGGCGGCTCGTCAAGGTTATCAATCAGGCCTCCTAGCTTCGGGTCTGGATAAGGAGAACGGTCATGATTCAAATGCAATCCAGGCTGGCTGTGGCTGATAACAGCGGTGCGCGCGAAGTCATGTGCATCAAGGTGCTGGGTGGCTCCCACCGCCGCTATGCCGGCATCGGGGACATCATCAAAGTCAGCATCAAGGATGCGGCCCCGCGGGGCAAGGTGAAGAAGGGTGACGTCTACAACGCCGTGGTGGTGCGCACCCGCAAGGGCGTGCGCCGCGAGGACGGATCGGTGATCCGCTTCGACGGCAATGCCGCGGTGCTGCTGAACAACCAGCTGCAGCCGATCGGCACCCGCATCTTCGGCCCGGTGACGCGCGAACTGCGCACCGGCAATTTCATGAAGATCATTTCCTTGGCCCCGGAAGTATTGTAAAGGCGGGTTGGTTATGCAAAAGATTCGCAAGGGAGACGATGTCATCGTCCTCACAGGAAAAGACAAGGGCAAGCGGGGTACCGTGCTGCGCGTCCTGCCCGACAGCGGGCGCGTCTTCGTGGAAAACGTCAACATGGTGAAGCGCCACACCCGCCCCAATCCGCAGCGGGGCATCGCGGGCGGCATCGTGGAGAAGGAGGCTTCCATCGACGTGTCCAATGTGGCGCTCTACAACCCCGTCACTGGCAAGGCGGACCGCGTCGGTTTCCGGAATCTCGAGGACGGCCGCAAGGTGCGGGTTTTCAAGTCCAACGGCGAGATCGTCGATATTTGATAGTGGGATTTAACCATGCAAGCACGTTTGCAAGAGTATTACCTGAACACGGTGGTGCCTGCCCTGCAGAAGGAGTTCGGCTACAAGAACGTCATGCAGGTGCCCCGCCTGGAGAAAATCACCCTGAACATGGGGGTGGGCGAGGCGCTGGGCGACAAGAAGGTTCTGGATGCCGCCGTCAACGACATGCGCGCGATCGCCGGTCAGCAGCCCGTGATCACCAAGGCGCGCAAGTCCGTCGCCGCGTTCAAGATCCGGGAAGGCTACCCCATCGGCTGCAAGGTGACCTTGCGTCGTGCCAGGATGTATGAATTTCTGGACAGATTGGTTAATATTGCCATCCCCCGGATCCGGGACTTCCGCGGCCTGTCGCCCAAGTCCTTTGACGGTCGTGGGAATTTCAGCTTCGGTGTGAAGGAGCAGATCATCTTCACCGAAATTGATTACGACAAGATCGATCAGTTGCGCGGCATGGACATCATCGTAACCACGACCGCCAAAACGGACGAGGAAGGCATTGCCTTGCTGAAGGCGTTCAAGATGCCTTTCCGGGCTTAATGGGAGACTGAAGTGGCAAAAAAATCGTTGATCGCCAAGGCGAATCGCCCCCAGAAGTTTGCTGTCCGGGCCTATACCCGCTGCCGCGAGTGCGGGCGCTCGCATGCCGTCTATCGTAAGTTTGGCCTTTGCCGCCTGTGTCTGCGTAAGCACGCCATGTTCGGGGAGATCCCCGGCATGGTCAAGGCTAGCTGGTAGGAGAGATTAAATGAGCATGACCGATCCCATCGCGGATATGTTGACCCGTATTCGCAATGCGCAACGCGCAGAGAAAGCCTCGGTGCAGATGCCCACTTCCAAACAGAAGGTGGCGATTGCCAAGGTGTTGCTGGAAGAAGGCTACATCGCCGGCTACGAGGTTGCCAACATCGATGGTCACGACCGCCTGGTGATCTCTCTCAAGTACTATGCCGGCCGCCCGGTGATCGAGGAGATTTCCCGCGTCAGCCGTCCGGGCCTGCGCATTTACCGGGGCGTGGATGAGCTGCCCAAGGTCAAGGCCGGCTATGGCATTGCCATCGTTTCCACTTCCAAGGGGGTCATGACGGATCGCGCCGCGCGGGCAGCCGGTGTCGGCGGCGAAGTTCTGGCCTTCGTATCTTAATGAATAGGTGATCTGATGTCTCGGGTAGCGAAAAAACCGGTAATACTGCCCAAGGGCGTGCAGGTTTCCGTGGACGGAAACCGCATCTCGGTAAAGGGTGGCAAGGGCGCCATCGAATCCCCTCTGCATCCCCAGGTAAAGGTGCAGGTTGCTGACAGTCAGGTGATGATCGAGCCGGCGGCGGAATCGGCGGATGCCATGGCTGGGACCACCCGCGCTCTGTTGCAGAACATGGTCACCGGTGTTTCCGAAGGATTCGAAAAGAAGCTGGAGATCGTCGGCGTGGGTTACCGTGCCCAGGCCAAGGGCAAGGTGCTCAGCCTGACTCTGGGTTTTTCGCACCCGGTGGAGCATCCGGTCCCCGAAGGTATTACCGTCGAGACCCCGACGCAGACCGAAATTCTGGTCAAGGGCATCGATAAGCAGAAGGTGGGCCAGGTGGCGGCTGACATTCGCTCCTACCGCCCGCCGGAGCCCTACAAGGGCAAGGGCGTGCGCTATGCCGGTGAACACATCATTCGCAAAGAAGCGAAGAAGAAGTAGTAGGGGACTGAGATGAAAGACAAGAAAGCTGCCAGGCTGCGGCGCGCGCTGCGTACCCGTGCCAAGATCAAGTCGCTGAAACAGCCGCGACTGTGCGTGTTTCGCTCCAGCCAGCACATCTATGCGCAGATCATTGATGATGCGCAGGGTCGCGTCCTGGTGCAGGCTTCCAGCCTGGAAGCGGACATGCGCAGCAAGCTGGCAAGTGGCGGCAACTGCGAGGCCGCCAGTCAGGTGGGCCAGCGCTTGGCCGAGAAAGCGGTTGCCGCCGGTCTGGAAACCGTGGCGTTCGACCGCAGCGGCTTCAAGTATCACGGACGGGTGAAGGCCTTGGCAGATGCGGCCCGTGCCCACGGCCTGAAATTCTAAGGAGTGACTGATGGCTAGGGAAGAAAGAGATACGGGGCGCACGGACGAGCTTCAGGAGAAGCTCATCGGCGTCAATCGCGTGGCCAAGGTGGTCAAGGGTGGCCGACAATTCGGCTTTGCGGCCCTGACCGTGGTCGGCAACGGCGACGGCATGGTCGGTTTCGGCCGCGGCAAGGCCAAGGAAGTGCCCATCGGCATCCAGAAGGCCATGGACGCCGCCCGCAAGAGCATGATCAAGGTGCCCCTGAAGAACGGCACCATTCACTACCCGGTGGTGGGCGAGCACGGGGCTGCCAAGGTCATCATGCGCCCGGCCTCCGAAGGTACCGGCATCATCGCCGGCGGCGCCATGCGCGCCGTGCTGGAGGTGCTGGGCGTGCGCAACATCCTGGCCAAGTCCTTGGGCTCCAACAACCCGATCAATATCGTGCGGGCTACCTTCAAGGCGCTGGAAGCCCTGTCCAGCCCGCAGGAAATTGCGGCCAAGCGCGGCAAGTCCGTTTCTGACATTCGGGGATAGGAGGTACCGTGGCCAATTCCAACAAGCTCAAAATCACGCTGGTGCGCAGCCCCATCGCCACGCCCAAGCAGCACCGCCAGACTCTGCGCGGGCTCGGCTTGCGGCGTATGCACCATAGCGTCGAGTTGCCGAACACCCCGGAAATTCGCGGGATGGTGACCAAGATCAATTACATGCTGAAGTGCGAGGAACTGTGATGCGTCTGAACAGCATTCGGCCGGCAGAGGGCAGCAAAAGCTCACGTAAGCGGGTTGGCCGCGGCATCGGCAGCGGCCTGGGCAAGACTGCCGGCCGCGGACACAAGGGCCAGCATGCCCGCGCCGGCGGCTACACCAAAGTGGGATTTGAGGGCGGCCAGATGCCGCTGCAGCGCCGCATCCCCAAGCGCGGTTTTCGCAGTCTGCATGCCGGCACCAAAGCCGAAATTACCCTGGGCATGCTGGCCAGCGCGGCCGTGAACGGCCTGGTGGATGTGGACATCTTGCGCGCCCGGCGCCTGATCCGCGGCGAGCCGCGCACCATCAAGGTGATCGCGACCGGCAAGGTGGAGTCCCCCATCATCGTGCGCGGCCTGCAGGTCAGCGCTGGTGCCCGGGCTGCCATTGAGGCCGCGGGCGGCAAGGTCGAAGCGTAAATGGCTGGACTCGGTACCGGTGGCAATGCCCTCGGCGGCCTAGGGCAGATCGGCCGCACGGGGGAACTCAAGCAGCGCATCCTGTTTCTTCTGGGTGCGCTAATTGTTTATCGGATAGGCGCACACATTCCGGTGCCCGGGATCGACCCGGCTGCGCTGGCGGTGTTCTTCGCGCAGCAGCGCGGCACCATTCTGGGCATGTTCGACATGTTCTCGGGCGGTGCCCTGTCCCGCTTGACGGTTTTCGCCCTGGGCATCATGCCCTACATCAGCGCGTCCATCATCATGCAGTTGCTCGGCCTGGTATCGCCGACCATCGAGCAGCTCAAGAAAGAAGGTGAAGCAGGGCGGCGCAAGATCACCGAGTATACCCGTTACGGTACGGTGGTGCTGGCCGCCTTCCAGGGGTTGGGCATTGCCATTGCCCTGGAGGGCATGCGCGCCAACAACCTGCCGGTGGTGATCGATCCGGGTTGGGGCTTTCGCTTCATGACCGTGATCACCCTGGTGGCGGGCACCACGTTCCTGATGTGGCTCGGCGAGCAAATTACGGAGCGTGGGATTGGCAACGGCATCTCCATGATCATCTTTGCCGGTATCGTGGCCGGTTTGCCTCATGCCATTGGTGGTACGTTGGAGTTGGTCCGCACTGGCGAGTTCCAGCCCTTGTTCGTGATGGCGCTCTTCGTGGTGGCCATCCTGGTGACGGCCTTCGTGGTCTTCATGGAGCGGGCCCAGCGTCGGATTCCGGTGCAGTACGCCAAGCGGCAGGTCGGTAGGCGCATCTACGGGGCGCAGAGCACCCACTTGCCGTTGAAGGTGAACATGGCTGGCGTGATTCCGCCCATCTTCGCCTCGAGCATCATTCTCTTTCCGGCGACTCTGGCCGGCTGGTTCGGCAATCTGGATGGCATGGGCTGGCTGCAGAAGCTCGGCCAGTCACTGGCGCCGGGACAGGTGCTGTATGTGATGCTCTATGCCGCCGCCATTTTGTTCTTCGCCTTCTTCTACACGGCACTGGTGTTCAATCCGCGGGAAACGGCGGAGAATCTGAAGAAGTCGGGCGCTTTCGTGCCGGGTATTCGCCCTGGCGAGCAAACGGCGCGCTATGTCGACAAGATCATGACCAGGCTGACGTTGGTGGGTGCACTGTATGTCACCCTCGTGTGCCTGCTGCCCGAGTTCCTGATCGTGGAGTTCAATGTCCCGTTCTACTTCGGCGGCACCAGCCTGCTGATCGTGGTGGTGGTGACGATGGATACGGTGGCGCAGATCCAGAGCCATCTGCTCACCCACCAGTACGAGGGACTGATCAAGAAGTCGAGCCTCGGCGGGGGCCGCTGACATGGCGCTCAACATTGTTCTGCTGGGCCCGCCTGGAGTGGGCAAGGGAACCCAGGCCAAGCGGCTGAGCCAGGTGCTGGGCATCCCGCAGATTTCGACCGGGGACATGCTCCGCGCCGCAGTGGCGCAAGGCACGCCTTTGGGCCAGAAGGCCAGGGCGCAGATGGAGAGCGGCGGCCTGGTGAGCGATGACGTGGTCATCGGGCTCATTCGAGAGCGCTTGCAGGCTCCGGATGCCCAGACCGGGTTTCTGTTGGACGGTTTTCCGCGCACGCGTGCCCAGGCCGAGGCCTTGGACGAGATGCTCGCCGGGATGGGCAAGCGCCTCGATGCCGTTTTGCATCTGACGCTGGAGGACGAGGAAATCGTCCGTCGTCTGAGCGGGCGGCGCTTGTGTCCGAGTTGCGGTGCCATTTTCCACGGGGTCTACAATCCGCCGAAGGCGGAGGGGATCTGCGATCATTGCGGCGGCGAACTCGTGCAGCGTGCGGACGACCAGCCGGAGGTCATCCGCGAACGCTTGCGCGTCTACGCCGAGCAAACGGAGCCGCTGGTCGACTACTATCGTCAACTGCCCGGCTATCGCCGGATATCGGCGGAGGGCCGCCCGGAGCAGGTGGAAGCTCTCTTGCTGCGTGCCTTGAAAAGGGATTAAAGGGATATGGCCAAAGAAGATACCTTGGAAATGCAGGGCGAGGTCATTGAGAACCTGCCGAATGCAACCTTCCGGGTGAAACTGGAAAATGGACATATTGTCACAGCCCATATCTCGGGCAAAATGCGCATGCACTACATCCGCATTCTGCCGGGCGACAAAGTTACCGTGGAAATGACGCCCTACGACCTCACCCGAGGTCGAATCACCTACCGGGCGAAGTAACAATCTGAAGAGAGGAAGCTATGAAAGTTCGCGCGTCCATCAAAAAGCTGTGCCGTAATTGCAAGATCATCAAGCGCGAGGGCGTGGTGCGTGTCATCTGCACCGATCCCCGTCACAAGCAGCGCCAGGGTTGATTTTGCTGAGTAGAAGTTATATTCTTGGCGGTTTCCGTTAAGGACCTCTTTTGGGAGAAGCATTAGATGGCCCGGATTGCTGGCGTCAACATTCCGAACAACAAGCAGGCCGAGATCGGTCTGACCTACATTTACGGCATCGGCCGCACCACCGCGCAGAAGATCCTGGATACTGCCCAGGTGCATCGCAGTGCCAAGGTCAAGGACCTGACCGAGGCTGAAGTCGAGCGCATTCGTGCCGAGGTGGCCAAGCTCACCGTCGAAGGCGACCTGCGGCGGGAGGTGTCGATGAACATCAAGCGCCTGATGGATCTGGGCTCTTACCGTGGCCTGCGCCATCGCCGCGGCCTGCCCGTGCGCGGCCAGCGCACCAAGACCAATGCCCGCACCCGCAAGGGGCCGGCCAAACCGATCAGCCGTTAACCAAATCATCCGTTGAGGAATCGTTTTCATGGCCAAAGCACAACAGGCATCCGCCCGCGTCCGTAAGCGGGTCAAGAAGAACGTGGCGGATGGGGTCGCCCATATCTATGCCTCCTTCAACAACACCATCGTGACCATCAGCGATCGCCAAGGCAACGTGCTTGCTTGGGCGACGGCGGGTGGTTCGGGTTTCCGCGGCTCGCGCAAGAGCACGCCTTTCGCTGCCCAGGTGGCGGCCGAGGCGGCGGGGCGGAAGGCGCAGGAGTTTGGCGTCAAGAACCTGGACGTGGAGGTCAAGGGCCCCGGCCCGGGCCGCGAGAGCGCCGTGCGTGCACTGAACACCGCGGGTTTCAAGGTCAACAGCATCCGTGACGTGACGCCGATCCCGCATAATGGATGCCGCCCGCCCAAAAAGCGGCGGGTATAAGAATTTTTCTTTTGGAGGTTATGCGTGGCTAAGTACACTGATGCCAAGTGCCGTCTGTGCCGTCGGGAAGGTGGCAAGCTCTTCCTGAAGGGCGACAAGTGCTTCTCGGACAAGTGCCCTGTTGAAAAGCGCAGCTATGCGCCCGGCCAGCATGGCCAGCGCCGCGGCCGCACCTCGGACTACGGCGTGCAATTGCGCGAAAAGCAAAAGGTCCGCCGTATCTACGGTGTGCTGGAGGGCCAGTTCCGCCGCTATTACGAGCAGGCCGACCGCTCCAAGGGCGTCACCGGCGAGATCCTGCTCCAGTTACTGGAGCGGCGCTTGGATAATATCGTTTATCGCATGGGCTTTGGCGCATCCCGCGCCGAGGCGCGTCAGGTGGTGCGCCACAACCAGGTCATGGTGAATGGTCGCCGGGTGAACATTCCCTCCTACCAGGTGAAGGCCGGCGACGTGGTGGAGATCGCCGAGAAGGCCAAGGAGCAGCTGCGCATCAAGGCGGCTCTGGAAGCGACCGAAGGTCGGGGTTTCCCGGAATGGATCGACGTTGACAGCAAGGCGCTGCGCGGCACGGTGAAGACTCTGCCGGTGCGCACGGATCTGCCGGCTGAAATTAACGAACACCTTATCGTGGAGCTGTATTCCAAGTAATCGGCTTCCGGCTGGAGAAAGCTCATGTCTGTTACTGCAGAATTACTGAAGCCGCGCAGCATCGAAGTGGAGAAGGTGTCGCCGTTTCGCGCACGCATCGCGCTGGAGCCCTTGGAGCGTGGCTATGGACATACCCTCGGCAATGCGCTGCGTCGGGTCCTGCTGTCGTCGCTGAGCGGGTCCGCCATTACCCAGGTGGAAATCGACGGCGTCCTGCACGAGTATTCGACCGTGGAGGGCGTGCAGGAAGACGTCGTCGACATCCTGCTCAACCTGAAGGGCGTGGCCATCCGCAGCGGCGGCCGCAGCGAGTCCGTGCTGGTGCTCAAGAAGCGCGGGCCCGGCACGGTGACGGCTGCCGACATCGCGGCCGAACACGGCATCGAGGTGGCCAATCCCGAGCACGTGATCGCCAACTTGACCAAGGACGTGGAACTCACCATGCGCCTGAAGATCGGCTACGGTCGCGGCTATCAGCCGGCGGTGGCGCGGGCCTTGGCGGGCGGCGAGCGCCCGATCGGCGTGATCAACATCGATGCCAACTTCAGCCCGATCCTGCGCGTGACCTATGCGGTGGAAAGTGCCCGCGTGGAGCAGCGCACCGATCTGGATCGCCTGGTCCTGGACATCGAGACCAATGGCGTGATCGATCCCGAAGCCGCCCTGCAACAGGCTGCCCACATTCTGCAGGACCAGCTGTCGGTGTTCGTGGCCATGCAGGGTGAAATCTCGGCCCCGGCTGCGGCGGCCCAGGCTGCCGGCATGGACCCGATCCTGCTGCGCTCCGTGGACGATCTGGAGTTGACGGTGCGCTCGGCCAACTGTCTCAAGGCCGAGGACATTTATTACATTGGTGATCTGGTCCAGAAAACCGAGCATGAGTTGTTGAAGACCCCCAATCTGGGCAAGAAGTCTTTGACGGAAATCAAGGACGTTCTGGCGAGCCACGGCCTCTCCCTGGGGATGCGCCTGGAAAACTGGCCGCCGCAGGAACTGAAGGATCGTCCGAAGCCCGCCCTGAACTACGAGGCTGAATCGGCTTCGGGCCAATAAGTACTAGAGGAATCCCGTATGCGTCATCGTAAAAGCGGTCGCCAACTCAATCGCAACAGCAGCCATCGTAAGGCGATGTTTTCCAACATGATCACCTCCCTGTTCCGGCATGAGGTGATCCAGACCACCCTGCCCAAGGCCAAAGAGCTGCGGCGCTTTGCCGAGCCGCTGATCACCTTGGCAAAGAACCCCACCGTGGCCAACCGTCGGCTGGCCTTCGCTCGCCTGCGCGACCGGGAGATGGTGGTGAAGTTGTTCGACGAGCTCGGCCCACGCTTCCAGAGCCGTCCGGGTGGTTACACCCGCATCATCCACAACGGCTTCCGGGCCGGCGACCGGGCCCCGATGGCCATCGTGGAGCTGGTGGAGCGCGCACCCGCAGCCAAGGCGCCGGAGACGGTCGAGTAAATTGGGCATGAGGACAAGAAAAGCCGGGCAGCTGCCCGGCTTTTTTTATCGCCGCCGCTTGCCGACTAGGAGGCGCGGTCCTTGTCCAGCAGGGGTTTGAGATAGCGGCCGGTGTGTGACTCGGGGTGGGCGGCAATCGCCTCCGGAGTGCCGACGGCGATGATCTGGCCGCCGCGGCTGCCGCCCTCCGGGCCCAGATCGATGATCCAGTCCGCTGTCTTGATCACGTCCAGGTTGTGCTCGATGATGACCAGGGTGTTGCCGGCCTGCTTCAGGCTATGCAGCACTCGCAGCAGCAGGGCAATGTCGTGGAAATGCAGACCAGTGGTGGGCTCGTCCAGGATGTAGAGGGTCCGGCCGGTATCGCGCCGCGACAGTTCGCGCGACAGCTTGACTCGTTGCGCCTCGCCGCCCGAGAGAGTGGTGGCGCTCTGGCCGAGTTCGATGTAGCCGAGGCCGACGTCGATGAGGGTCTGCAGGCGCTTGGCCACGGCGGGAACCGGGTCGAAGAACTGGCGGGCATCTTCCACGGTCATGGACAGCACCTCGTGGATGTTCTTGCCCTTGTACAGGATTTCCAGGGTCTCGCGGTTGTAGCGCCTGCCTTCGCAGACGTCGCAGGGGACGTAGATGTCCGGCAGGAAGTGCATTTCCACCTTGATCACGCCGTCGCCTTGGCAGGCCTCGCAACGGCCGCCCTTGACGTTGAAGCTGAAGCGCCCCGGCCCGTAGCCGCGCGCTCGCGCCTCGGCGGTGCCGGCGAAAAGTTCGCGGATGGGGGTGAACAGACCCGTGTAGGTGGCCGGGTTGCTGCGCGGCGTGCGGCCGATGGGGGACTGGTCGATGTCGATGACCTTGTCGAAGTGCTCCAGCCCTTCGATCTCCCCGAAGGGCGACGGCATGGCCTTGACGCCGCTCAGGCGCCGGGCGGCGGCCAGGAAGAGGGTGTCGTTGATCAGAGTGGATTTCCCTGAACCGCTGACCCCGGTCACGCAAGTCAGCAGCCCCACCGGAATGTCCACGTCCACCGATTGGAGATTGTGGCCGGTGGCGCCGCGAATGCGGATCCGCCGCGCGGGATCGGGGGCTGTCCGCTGGTGCGGTACGGCGATTTCCAGTTGGCCGGACAGGTACTTGCCGGTCAGGGAGTCGGCGCTGGCGCGTATCTCTTCCGGCGTGCCCTCGGCGACGACCGCACCGCCGTGCACGCCCGCTCCCGGCCCCATGTCGACGATGTAGTCGGCCGCGCGAATGGCCTCCTCGTCATGCTCCACCACGATGACGGTGTTGCCGAGGTCGCGCAGGCGCTTGAGCGTGGCCAGCAGGCGGTCGTTGTCGCGCTGATGCAGGCCGATGGACGGCTCGTCGAGCACGTACATGACGCCGACCAGCCCCGCGCCGATCTGGGAGGCGAGCCGGATGCGTTGCGCCTCGCCGCCGGACAGGGTGTCGGCGGCGCGGTCCAGGCTGAGGTAGTCCAAGCCGACATTGACCAGAAACTGGAGCCGTTCGCGTACTTCCTTCAAGATGCGCTCGGCGATCACAGCCCGCTGGCCGTGCAGTTCGAGATGCTCGAAGAAGCGGCCGGCATCGCTGATGGCCAGGTGGGTGGTTTCATGGATGGCTTGGCCGCCAACCAGCACCTGCCGTGCCTCGCGGCGCAGGCGGGAGCCGTGGCATTCGGGGCAGGGGCGATTATTCATGAAGCGCGCCAGTTCCTCGCGCAGGAAGCTCGACTCCGTTTCCCGATAACGGCGTTCCAGGTTGGGAATGACGCCTTCGAAGGCATGGCGACGGACATGGTGGCCGTAGCGGAAGGCGATCTGTTCCTTGCCGGAGCCGTACAGGATGACTTGGCGCGCGGATTCGGGCAGCTTGCGCCAAGGCGTGCCCAGGTCGAAGCGGTAGTGGGCGGCGAGGGACTCCAGCATCTGGTGATAGCTTTCGCTGAAGCGGCGCTCCCACGGCCGGATGGCCCCTTCGCCCAAGGTCAGGTCCGGGTTGGGCACCACCAGGTCCGGATCGAAGAAGGTCAGCTGCCCCAAGCCATCGCAACGCGGACAGGCGCCAGCCGGGTTGTTGAAGGAGAACATGCGCGGTTCCAGCGGCGGGAAAGACAGGCCGCAGCTCGGACAGGCGTATTTCTCGGAAAACAGCAGCTCCTGTTCCGCGCCGCCGCCATCAGCCAGCACGCTGACGATGGCTTGGCCTTCCGCCAGCTGCAGGGCCGTTTCGAAGGACTCGGCCAAGCGGCTGGCGGCATCGGGACGGATCTTCAGGCGGTCGACGATCACTTCCACCCGATGGCTGCGTTTCTTGTCGAGGGGCGGGACCTGTTCCAGGTCGACTACCTGGCCATCAATGCGGGCGCGCACGAAGCCTTGGCTGCGCAGCTGCTTGATGACCTGCTCGTGCTCGCCCTTGCGGTCCTGAACGACCGGCGCCAAAATCAGCACGCGGCGCTCCGCCGGCAAGGCGAGCACCTGGTCCACCATCTGGCTCACGGTCTGGGCCTGGATGGGGCGGCCGCAACAGTGGGGTTCGCCGATGCGGGCGTAGAGGAGACGCAGATAGTCGTAGATCTCGGTGATGGTGCCGACGGTGGAGCGCGGGTTGTGGGAAGTGGACTTTTGCTCGATGGAGATGGCCGGGCTCAGTCCCTCGATGCTGTCCACGTCGGGCTTGCCCATGAGGGCCAGGAACTGGCGTGCGTAGGCGGACAGGCTTTCGACATAGCGGCGCTGGCCCTCGGCGTAGAGGGTATCGAAAGCGAGCGAGGACTTGCCGGAGCCTGACAGGCCGGTGATGACGATCAGGCGGTCGCGGGGCAGGTCCAGGTGGACGTTCTTCAGGTTGTGCGTACGTGCCCCGCGGATCTTGATGCTTTCCATACGTGCTCCAAATATTAATGTGTTATTATATAACCTGCGTAACAGCAGGCATAGCGGCGCTTTGGGGTGCTGGCCGGAGGACAGGAGAGGAGGTGGGCATGCAGGAACGTGGCGCGGTACGCGATTCGAATCCGGGAACACATCGGCAACGGGCCTCGCTCGGGGTCATCGTGCTGACGGTATTCCTGGATCTGCTGGCCTTTGGCATGGTGATCCCGCTCATGCCGCTCTATGCCGACGCTTTCCGCGCCAGCGGCTTGGCCATCGGCTGGCTCCTGGCCATCTACTCCCTGATGCAGTTCCTCTTCGCACCCATTTGGGGCCGCCTGTCCGACCGCATCGGCCGCAAGCCGGTGCTGCTGATCGGCCTGTGGGGCTCGGCCGCGGCGCACCTCATCTACGGCTTGGCCGGCAGCGTGACGGTGCTGCTGCTGGCCCGCGCGCTGGCTGGCGTGGCCGGCGCGAACATCAGCGTGGCGCACGCCTATGTGGCCGACATTACCAAGCCCGAGGACCGGGCCAAGGGCATGGGCCTTTTGGGTGCGGCGCTCGGCATGGGCTTCGTGGTGGGGCCGGCCCTGGGTGGCGTGCTGTCCCAGTTCGGCCTGCAGACCACCCCGTTAGTGGCCGCCGCACTGGCGGGAATAAATGCTATAATGGCAATGGTGATTCTGAAAGAGTCGCGGGTACCGACGGCGGCTCCCTACAAGCCTTACGTGCACCCCTTGGCGGTGGCCACTTGGCAGCATGCCGTGAAAGGCGTCGGGGTGGCGCTGCTGGTGTTGGTGGCGTTGCTGAGCATGACGGCCTTTTCCGCCTTCGAGACGGTGCTGCCGCTCTTCGGCAAGGCGCACCTGGGCTGGAGCATGACCACAGTGGGCTGGTTCTTCGCTTATGTAGGCATCTTGATCGTGCTGGTGCAGGGTGGGCTGATCAGGCGGCTGATTCCCCGGCTCGGCGAGTCGCGGACGGCCAGCGTGGGGCTGGCACTGACGGCGTTGGGGCTGTTGTGGATGGCGTCGCTGCCCGGGGTGGTCGGACTCTATCTGGTCATGATTCCGCTGGCGCTCGGCGTGGGCATGACCAATCCCAGCCTGAGCGCGCTGGTATCGCTGAACAGCGCGCAGGCGGAGCAGGGCGTGGCGCTGGGCTTTTATCAGTCGGCCAGCAGCCTGGGACGGGTGTTGGGTCCGCTGCTCGGTGGTGGTGTCTACCAGTATGCGCACGGTGCCGGCGGGGCCTTGACGGCGGCGGCGGGCATCATGTTGCTGGCGGTGTTGCTGTTCTTGGGGGTGGCCGTGCCGCGGCTGTCCGTGCGCAGGGCGTTGCGGCAGTCCGCGGCGCATTAATGTAACAGGAGATGATTCCATGGCGGGTGTAAACAAGGTGATACTGGTGGGCCATCTGGGGCGGGACCCGGAGGTGCGCTACTCCCCGAACGGCAGCGCGATCGCGACGCTCAGCCTGGCGACCAGCGAGCAGTTCAAGGACAAGGACGGCAACAAGCAGGAGCGCACCGAGTGGCACCGGGTCGTCCTCTTCGGGCGTCAGGCGGAAGTGGCGGGCGAGTACCTCCGCAAGGGCCGCATGGCTTACGTGGAAGGCCGCCTGCAGACGCGCAAGTGGACCGACAAGGAAGGTCAGGAGCGTTATACGACCGAGATCGTCGGTGACCGCCTGCAGTTGCTGGGCGGCGGCGGTGGCGGCGGGGCCGGTGTGATGGAAGAGCGAATGGACGAAGACTTCGACCAGACGCCCCGGCGCGCCGGCAAGTCGCCCGAGCCCATGCAGGACGACTTCGAAGACGATATTCCGTTCTAGCCGCTTGTCTGCGGAACAGCGCGGCATGCGCACGAGCGCGCCCGGGTCGGCAAGATCCGGGCGTGTTTTTTTGGGGGTGTACCTGCCTTACCCATAAGGTCCGTTGCCCACTGTCCCCAGTGGCAGCAGAATGCGACTGTGTTCATCCGCTGGTGAGGAGGGCTGGATATGAGCGAAGCCGTCGGCTTTGTCGGATTGGGCCACATGGGGCTGCCCATGGCGCATAACCTGTTGCGGGCTGGTTACCGGCTGCGCGTGTACAACCGTACTCCGGCAAAGGCCGCCGCGCTGGCCGAGCAGGGGGCTGAGCTCGTCGGGCGGCCGGCCGACGTGGCGGCGCCGGGCGGGATCGTGATCACCATGGTTGCCAACGACCAGGCCCTGGAGGCGGTCACGCTGGGTGCGGACGGCTTCGGGGAACAGCTGGGCCCAGGGGGCGTGCATCTGTCCATGAGTACCGTGTCGCCAGCCATCGCCCAGCGCCTCGCCGCCCATTATCAAGCGCGGGGGGCAGCCTATGTGGCCGCGCCGGTCTTTGGCCGGCCGGATGCCGCGGCCGCGCGCAAGCTGTGGGTCTGCACGTCCGGACCGCAGGCGGCCAAGGAGCGGGTTCGCCCCGTGCTCGATGCGCTGGGGCAGGGCATCTTCGATTTCGGCGCGGCGCCCGAGGCGGCGCATGTGGTCAAGGTGGCGGGCAATTTTCTCATCGTCTCGGCCATGGAGGCAATGGCGGAGGCCTTCACGCTGGCGGAGAAGCACGGCATCGAGCGCGGCCAGATCGCGTCCATGCTGGCGCAGACCATCTTCGCCTGTCCCATTTATCAGAACTACGGCAAAATGATTGCCGAGGAGACTTACGCGCCGGCCGGCTTCAGGCTGGCCTTGGGCGCCAAGGACCTCAACTTGGTGCTGGATGCCGCGAGCACGGCCCGGGTGCCCATGCCCTTCGCCAGCCTCTTGCATGACCGCATGCTCTCGGCGCTGGCCAAGGGACGCGCGGACATGGACTGGACTGCCGTGGGCTTGGCCGTGTCCGAGGATGCCGGACTCAAATAGCGGCTGGGGCGGCAGTGGCCCGGGAGCAGCGATGATCGACGAATTTGTTCGGGTGCCGCGCGTGGCTTATTTCTCCATGGAAATTGCCCTGCGCAACGAGATCCCCACCTACAGCGGCGGCCTGGGCGTGCTGGCGGGCGACACGGTGCGTTCCGCCGCCGACTTGGAGCTGCCTTTCGTCGCCGTCAGTCTGGTGAGCCGCGCCGGCTATTTTCGCCAGGAAATCGATAGCCAGGGGCGGCAGGTCGAGCGCCTGGACCCCTGGACGCCGGAGCGCTGGGCCTCGCCGCTGGAGGCCATGGTCGCGGTGACCATCGAGGGGCGCCCGGTCTGGGTCAGCGGCTGGCTTTATCTGCTGGAGGGCTATCGCAGCGGCAAGCAGCCGGTGATCCTGCTGGACACCGATCTCGATCACAATCGCAGCGACGACCGCGAAATCACCCACTATCTCTATGGCGGTGACGCGACCTATCGGCTCAAGCAGGAGATCGTCCTGGGGATCGGCGGCATGCGCATCCTGCAGGCCCTCGGCTTCAGAGTGCTCCATCACCATATGAACGAAGGCCATTCCGCCCTTTTGGGGCTGGAACTGCTGCGGCGCTATGCTTACGCATCGGAGGATCTGCGTCCCGGCGAATCGTCCTACGACATCCCGCGGGTCCGGGAGCTGTGCAGCTTTACCACGCATACGCCGGTGGAGGCGGGGCACGACAAGTTTCCCTATGATCTGGTGCAAAAGGTGCTTGGGGCTTTCGTCGAGTTGCCGACCCTGAAGTCGTTGGCGGGCGAGGAGGCGCTGAACATGGCCCGGCTGGCGCTCAACCTGAGCGAATACGTCAATGGCGTCGCCAAGCGCCATGCCGAGATCTCCGGCAAGCTGTTTCCCGGTTACCGCGTGCACGCGGTAACCAATGGCGTGCATCCTTTCACCTGGACCGCGCCGAGCTTCGCCCGGCTCTATGATGCCCATCTGCTCGGCTGGGCCCATGAGCCGGAGCTTTTGGTGCGTGCCGACCGCATTCCCGACGGCGAGATCTGGATGGCGCATGCGGAGGCCAAGCAGGCGCTGATCGAGCGGGTCCGGGCGGCGAGCGGCGTGGAACTGGATCCCGAACTGCCGCTTGTGGGCTTTGCCCGGCGCATGACCGCCTACAAGCGTCCTGATCTGCTCTTTTCCGATGTGGAGCGCCTGCGGGCCATCGCGCGCGAGCACCCGTTCCAGCTCGTGCTGGCGGGCAAGGCGCATCCGCGGGACGAGGGCGGCAAACGCCTGATCGAGTTTCTGCATGCCCGCATGCGCGAACTGGCGGACGTGTTGCCGATTGCCTATCTGCCCAACTACGACATGAGCACGGCGCTGGCCATGGTGGCCGGCGTGGACGTCTGGCTGAATACGCCGTTGCGTCCGTTGGAGGCCTCCGGCACCAGCGGCATGAAGGCGGCTTTCAATGGCGTGCCCAGCTTGAGCGTCCTGGACGGCTGGTGGATCGAGGGCTGCCTGGAAGGGGTGAACGGCTGGGCCGTCGGCAATGCCTCGGATGCCGCCAACGGCTCTGACGCGCTGCACCTCTATGACAAGCTGCAGCAAACGGTGCTGCCACTTTATCGCGACGACCGGCCGGCCTGGATCGCCGTCATGAAAGGCGCCATTTGCAAGAGCGCCTCCTTTTTCAACAGCCATCGCATGATGCGGCGCTACGTGACCGAGGCATACATACGCTAGCTGCCCGTATGCCGGGGAGATTCTGCTATACTGGGTGGCATTGAAAGGCGTGCCCGGCGTCGATCACCGTATGGATGAGGCTGTTTGCCTGCGAGCGGAACATGGGACAGGACTATGTGGTACGGTAAGCAACGGCTTGTGCGGGAACTGGAGCAGTTGCTGCGCGACGAGGGCGGGGGCGGGCACCTCCTGGCGGTGGGCCTGTTGATTTCGGTGCTCGACAGCCGTCCGCCCGACCTCGCGGCGGCGGAAGCCTTCGTCACGGAGCAGTCGGCACGGGTGCGGGTGTTGGCCGCGGACATGGCTGATCCGCGGCACGCGGTGGCAGTCTTGAACCAGGTGTTTTTCCAGGAGTGCGCCTTTCAGGCGAGTCCGAGTGGGGCCTATCAGCCATCCTATTCGGACTTGAGCGAGGTCCTGGCGCAGCGCGTCGGCATCCCCATCAGCCTGGCGGTATTTTACCTGGAGATCGGCCGGCAAGCCGGCTTGCCGCTGGTGGGCATCAACTTCCCCGGCCACTTTCTGGTCGGGCTGGAAAGCGGCGGGCAGATTCAGCCCATCGACGTTTACCAGGGGGGGCAGTTGCTGAGCGAGCAGGAATGCCGGCAACGCCTGGAGAAACTGTACGGGGATACGCTGCGCTTCGAGCGCGCCATGCTGCAGCCGGCCACGCCGCGCGCCATCTGGGTGCGCATCCTCAACAATCTGAAGGGCTATTTCATCCAGTCCGGTCAGGAAAACTGGGCGGCGGAGATGATCGACCGGATTCTGCTGATCGACCCGCGCCGCTATACCGAGTACCGGGATCGCGGCCTGCTGCACTATCATGGCGGCAGAAGCCAGGAAGCAGCGGCCGATCTGCAGCAATATCTGCATTTCGTGCCCGATGCACCCGACGCCGCCATGATCCGGGCGCTCTTGGCCGAGATCGTGGAAGAACGGCCGCCGCTGCATTGAGTCCCACTGCTTCAGCCCCCGACCGTGGAACAGATCTCCGAATTCGAATTCTACGCCCGCCTGCGCGAGCAGCGCGGCATGGTCCTGCTGCTCTTCACCGCGCCCGCCTGTGCCAGTTGCCGCGCCTTCAAGGGCTTGCTGCGCGAGTACGAAATGTTGCGCGACGACCTGCAGGTGTGGGAGGTGGATGCCGTGGAAAATCCGGGCTTGGTGCGAGAGTACGAGGTCTTCCATCTGCCGGCGCTGTTTCTGTTCCAGGACGGCCACTACCGGCGCCCGATCGTCTGCGAAGCCCGGCCAGCGGCATTGCACCAAGCGGTGACGGAGGCCTTGGCCCTGCCGCCGCTGGAGCCGCCATGAGGGACAGTTTCGATGCCGCCGGCTGGCACCGGCATGCCCGGCAGGTGCCGTCGCCCAATTACAATGCACGGCCGCCGGGCACGGAAGTCGATCTGATCGTGATCCACGCGATTTCCCTGCCGCCCGGGGAGTTCGGCAAGGGTTACGTGGAGTGCTTCTTCCGCAACGAACTGCCCGTGGCGGTGCATCCGTATTTCCGGGAAATCCAGGAGCTGCAGGTGTCCGCCCATTTCCTCATCGACCGGCGCGGGCGCTTGACCCAGTTCGTGAGCACCGAGGCGCGCGCATGGCATGCCGGGCAGTCGCTCTGGGAAGGACGCTCGAACTGCAACGATTTCAGCATCGGGATCGAACTGGAGGGGACCGAAAGTGATCCGTTCACCCGTGCCCAGTACCTGCGCTGCGCCCGGCTCTGCCGGCAATTGCAGC
Source organism: Thermithiobacillus tepidarius DSM 3134 (assembly GCF_000423825.1). NCBI lineage: Bacteria > Pseudomonadati > Pseudomonadota > Acidithiobacillia > Acidithiobacillales > Thermithiobacillaceae > Thermithiobacillus > Thermithiobacillus tepidarius. Next base: position 44,180 of record NZ_AUIS01000013.1, on the reverse strand, counting down.
AGCGCTATCCGGCCATCACGGACGCGCGCATCGTCGGTCATCAGGACGTGGCGCCCGGACGCAAATGGGACCCGGGTCCGCAGTTTCGTTGGGAGCTTTTCAGGAGTTTGTTGACGCATGCCTAGGATGGAAGAAGAACAAGTCGAGGAAAGGATTGGCTCAGGCCCCAAACATTGGTCCAGCGGCTGGCTGGGCGCCTTGCTGGCGTTCGTCATCCCTCTGCTGGTCATTGCTTATTTCTTGGGCATTTTCGCCAAGCCCACCGTCACGGTGACGGAGACCGGTCCGTACCGTTACGTTTACCTGCCCTTTCAGGGCGGCTACTACCAAGTGGATGAACGGCTGCAGGATCTGGAAAAGAGTCTGAAGCTGGCGCGGGTGCCGCACGGCGGGCCCATGGGCGTGTTTTACGATGATCCGCGTCAGGTGCCGGAAAGGGCGCGCCGTGCGCGGGCCGGCTACTTTCTGGCCCCGGACACGCCGGTGCCTGCCGACATGAAGGTGGACAACATTCCGCGGCGCCGGGTGGTGATGGTGCAGGTCAAGGCCCATCCCGCCATCGCTCCGATCAAGGCCTACCGCGCTCTGGATCAGTGGCTGCAGGCCAATGGCCTGCCGCTGGCTTGGCCGACGCTGGAGCGCTATGGGCCAAACAAGGTGGTGACGGTGGAAATGGGGCTTTGAGGAAAGCCGGGTGGCGCACGGTGCAGCCGAAGGCGCGAAAGTGATCCTCGGCGCTCCGCCGCCTCGCTCTTGCACGTTATTCCACCACCCTTCCGTCCACCAGCCTGATCTGCCGCTGGGTCTGTTGCGACAGCTGCGGGTCGTGGGTGACGGTGATGACGGTCTGGCCATTGTCCCGGACCAGTCTTTGGAAAATGTCGAAGACGATCTGACCGTTTTTGCTGTCCAGGTTGCCCGTGGGTTCGTCCGCCAGGATGAGCAAGGGGTCGTTGGCCAGGGCGCGGGCGATGGCGACGCGCTGGCGCTGGCCGCCGGAGAGTTGCTCGGGTTTTTTGTGCAGCTCCGCGCCGAGGCCGAGTTCTTCCAGGAGGCGCGCGGCGCGCGCCCGCATATCCCGTTCCGGCTGGGCCGCCAGTTTGCGCATGGGGATCAAGACGTTTTCCAGGGCGCTGAACTCGGGCAGCAGGAAATGGAACTGGAAGACGAAACCCAGCTTGCGCAGGCGCAGCGCCGCCAATTCCGTACGGTTCAGGGCGGAGGTGTCCCGGCCTTCCAGGTAGATGGCGCCGCGGCTGGGCACGTCCAGCAGACCGAGCAGATAGAGCAGGGAGGACTTGCCGGAGCCGGAAGGACCGGTGATGGCCACGAACTCGCCGTGCTCGATGCGCAGGTCGACGTCGGCCACCAGCGTGACCGGTACCGGCCCTGGCAGGACACGGGTGACGCCGCGGGCTTCCAGCAGGACTCCGCTCACGCGCCGCCCCGGATGATGTCCACCGGGTTGAGCCGGGCGGCCTTGCGTGCCGGCAGATAGGCGGCCAGGGTGGCGGCCACCAGGGCGAAGGCGCCGGCGATGAGATAGTGGGTGAAAGAGTAATAGAGCACGAAACCCTCGGATTTGATGAAGCCTTCCAGCGTGAAGTGGATGGTGGACAGCAGCAGCGTCAGGCCGTAGCCCAGCAGCCAGCCCAGGAGCGTGCCCACCACGCCCACGGCCAGCCCTTCCAGCAGGAAGATCCGGCGGATGTCGCCTTCCGCCAGGCCGATGGACTTGAGGATGGCAATGTCGCGGGTCTTTTCATGGATCACGGTGGAGATGATGTTGAAGATGCCGAAGGCGGCCACCACCAGGATGGCGCCGGTGGAGGAGTAGGTGACTGCGTTCTGGATGACGAAGATGCCGAGCACGTTCTTGTTGGTTTCTTCCCAGGATTCGCTGCGGTAGCCGTAGCGGGACTCGATGGTGGCCGCCAGCCGGCGCGCCTGGCCCACGTCCCGCAGGCGCAGGCGGATCTGGTTGATCACATTGGGCCGGTCCTGCAGGATCTGGGATTTCTTGAGCAGCGCATAGGCCTCGAAGTTGTCGAGGGTGGTGATGCCGGTGCGGAAGATGCCCGCCACCTGCATGCGCAGGATCACCCCGGCCGGCGAGATGACCGACAAGGTATCGTGCAGCCCGATGCCGAGCTTGTCGGCCAGACCTTCGCCCAGGATGATGCCGTTGGCCGTGCTGTACAAAGCGCTCAGGCGGCCGTCCACCAGGTCGCGCTCCAGATTGGTGACCCGGCGCTCGCGTTCCGGCTCGATGCCCACCAGGGTGGCGGAGACGTCGCGGCTGCCGTAGCGCAGGAAGACCTGGCCGCGCAGGGTCGGCGCCACCGCCACGCCCGGCAGGCGGGACAGGGCGTCCACCATGGCCGCGGCATTGCGGATGCCGCGCAGTTCCTCCTTGGGCTTGAGGCCGCGCAGGGCGATGGCGCCGTCGGGGAAGAGCCGCTGCAGCGGCTGCACGGGTGGGCTCCGGTATTCGTCCTTGACGATGATGTGCGGCGAGACGTCGATCACCTTGGCGATGAAGTAGCGTTGGAAGCCCTGCATCAGGGCCGCCATGGCGATGAAAAAGCCCACCCCCAGGGCCACCCCGAGGATGGACACCAGGGTCTGGCGCCTGCGGTTGCGCAGGTGGGTCAGGGCGATGTCGAGGATGAGCGGCATGGCGGCCTCAGGTGCGCGGTGGCGCGATGCGCACTGCGTCGCCGTCGCGCAGCGCGGATGGCGGGTGCACGATCACGGTTTCGTCGCCCCGCAGGCCCGCCTGGATTTCGGTGCGGCTGTCGCCCACGACGCCGGTGCGCACGGGCACGCGCCGCGCCTTGCCGTCCCGGACGACCCAGACGTGCCGGTCGGCCACCGCGCTGCTGGGCACCAGCAATGCATCGCGCTGCTCGCGCACGATGATGTTGACCTCGGTGGTCATGCCGATGCGCAGGGGGGTATCGTCGGGCAGGGCGATGCGCACCCGGTAGCTCTTGTTCACCGGGTCGCCCCGGGGAGTGATCTCCTGCACCCGGCCCGCCAGGCTGCGCTCGGCGAAGGCGTCGGCCTTGATGAGCGCGCGCTGGCCGGGTCGCACCAGCGGCACGTCCTCTTCGTCGACCTCCGCCGTCACCCGGAGCGGCCGCTCCTGCCCGACCCAGAAGAGCACGTCCTTGGTGTCCGCCACCTCGCCGACTTCGCCGTCCCGCTGCAGTACGACGCCATCGAGCGGGGAGCGCAGGATCAGGTCCGCCAAAGGCTGCCGCGCCGCCGCGAGGGCCGCTTGCGCCTGCCGGTGCTCGCTCACGGCCCGCTCATAGTCCTGCTGGCTGACGTACTGTTCCCGCGCCAGCGGCGCCAGGCGCGCCACCTCGTTGCGCAAGAAGCGCTCGCGGGCCGCCAGCTGCTCCAGGTTGGCGCGCGCCTGCTGATCGTCCAGGCGGGCAAGTACGGTGCCGCGGGCCACGCGCTCTCCCTCGGCGGCCAGGACGGCCACGATGCGTCCCGCCACCCTGGGGCTCACCTTGGCCCAGCGCACGGGCTCGACGGTGCCGGTGGCGTAGACGGCTTCGACCGCCGTCCCTCGGCTGGGACGCGCCACCGCCACCGTGATGCGGGTTTGCTGGTAAGCGAAAATCCCCGCCGCCGCCAGCGCAAGCAGGAGAAGGGCGTAAACAGCGAATTTGGCGCGCATGCCGGCGGGCTCCGAAGCGGACGGGGATCGTGACTTCCTTCAGTATATGGGATACATTGGACAACTGATAACGACCCGCCTCCGACTGCCATGCGCCGGCATGAAAATGGAAGCAGAATGAACGATTTGCGGCTTCTCACGGCACAGGAACCCGTTGCTTCCGGGCTAGGTCGGCCGTTTCTTGCCCTTGCTTGCGGCTGATGCCATGAAATACCTGCTGGCCATCCTGATCGTCTGGCTGATCTGGCGGGGGGGCAAAGCCCTGCAGCGCCGGCCGCGCTCCGAACTGGCGCAACCCGTGCGCAAGCAGCCCGAGGATATGGTGCAATGCCGCACGTGCGGCGTTTTCCTGCCCCGCAGCCAGGCCGCGCAGCTCGGCACCGACGATCTCCAATACCGTTGCCCGGAACACGCGCCCCGCCAAGACTGAAGCCCATGCAGCTGACGCTCGTTTTTCTCCCGTTCCTGGCCTTTTTGGCCAGTTGGCCCTTCAATGGCCAGCAGATTCCCTTCCTGGCCCTGTCCATGCTCCTGCTGCTGCTCTGGGGCGGGCTGCTCCTGTGGTGGCGCAACGGCAAGGGGCTGCCCCTGCCGCGCGGTGGGGTTCCCCTGTTCATGCTCGCTTACGCGATCTGGCTCGGATCGACCCTGCTGTGGACGAGCACCCCTTATACCAGCTGGTTCTACTTCTGGATCATCGGCAGCCTGCCGCTGGCCTATCTGCTCTGGCAGCTCATGCCGGACCCCGACGAGGCTTGGGCGCGCCTGTGGCCCATGCTGGTGCTGAGCGCCGCTGCCTTGGCAGGATGGGGGCTCTATCAGTACGCCGTCCAGCCCGGCTCGCGCCCAACCGGGCCTCTGCTGGACTGGAACAGCTACGCCGCCTTCCTGAACCTGCTGTTCTTCCCCATTCTCGTCCGGTTTTTCCTGCACCGGCGGGCGGCCGAAGGAGGCGCCGCCGGCCGGATCGACTGGATCGGCGCTGGCTACATGGCGTTGCTGGCGGCCATGCTCTTCGCCTTCTTCGCCGCTTCTTCGCGCGGCGGCACCCTTGCCTGGCTGCTGATCGTCCCGCTGGCGCTGTGGACCGTGCGACGGCAGGCCGCCTTCCGGCGCAAGGCCGGTTACGTGCTCGGTGCGGCACTGGCGACCTTTCTCGTCACCAACGCGATTTCCGCCGCTTTCGCGCCGGGCAGCCAGCTTTCGGCGCGCATGGCTGACGATTACATCGAGCAGGACCGTTCCGTCGGCTCGCGCTTCGACATGTGGCGCTCCACCTGGCACATCATCGAGGATCATCCGCTGTTGGGCACGGGGCTGGGCAGCTACTTCATCTACTACCCGGCTTACCGCGACGCCAAGGAGCTGGAGTCGGCCGGCACCTATGCCCACAACGATTACCTGCAGTTCCTGCAGGAGGGCGGACCGCTCAATCTGCTGTTCCTGGCGGCATTGCCGCTGCTGCTGCTCTTTCTGATCTACCGGCAGTGGAGCCGGCCCGATGATCCGCGGCGGGTGGAGGCCGCCGGGCTCTACTTGAGCGTGCTGGGCATCAGCGCCCACGCCGTGGTCAACTTCATCTTCTTCAACCTGCCCCTGAGCCTGCTGGCCGGCCTGCTGCTCGGCCGGGCCTATCAGCTGCATGCCGGCTCGCCGGCCACCCGGCCGCTGTTGCCGCGCCTGCAGATCCGCCCGGCAATGGCGCGCACAGCGCTGCTTCTCGCATTGTCATGGCCCGCTGCGATCCTGGCCTTGGACGGGCTCATCCCCCTGTTGTTCACGGCGCACAGCGCTGCCGCCGCCAGCTTGGCGCATGTGCTGGGCATGCCCGAGGAGCAACTGCGCTACCGGCTCGCCGGGGCCATGGCCGTGCTCCGTCCCGCCGCCGCCTTGCCGCACGTTTATCTGGCGGAGCAGGATGCCAAACTGCTAGACCTGGATCTGGGGCCGAAGAACGCCATCAAGCCGGCACTGATGACGAGCGCCTTGCAGGACTACCAGGCCGCTTTGACGGGAAATCCTCGCCAACCCGGCAACCTGCTGGAACAGGCCAAGCTGCTGCTGCAGCACCAGGACCTGCTCCCGCCGGGACAGGCCGCCCAGCGGGCCGAACGGCTGCTTCGCACCGCCTTGGCATACAATCCGCAGCATGTGGACGTCCGCCTCAGTCTGGCGCAGCTGTATTTCAACCAGGGGAAGAATTTGCAAGGCTACGCCTTGCTGAAGGAGGGGGTGAGCCGCCCGCTCTTCGCCCGCGACCGGGCGCAGCTGCGCTTCAATGTGGCCGAAGTGGCCTGCCAGCTCGGCCGGCGGGCGGAGGCGCAGGAAATGGCGACGGCGTTGCTCAAGCAGTTGCCGGGCAATCCGGAGGCGGCGGCTTTGGCGCGGCGGGTGGCCAGGCCGGGGGAGTGTGAGGGACGGGTTGGAAGGTAGCAGGCAGGTTGGGCTTCGCGAGGCTCAGCCCAACCTGCCCGCTTCAGTCAACTTATCCATTTGTTCTAGTGACTAAGCTCATGTCCACGCCCCGCCTGCCTTCTCCCTCCGGGAGAGGCCAGGGTGAGGGCCAGCGTGGATGATGCCTGGGCATGAACTTTGGGTTTCGCTGCTGCCCGATGCGGTAGGCGTGGGCTGCCCCATGATCCAGATAGCGGCGCTTGCATTTCCATCGCGGGCAAGCCGCTCCTGCGGCGGAACGCGGTACCGACCCGGCTCATGCAGCTCGGGCAGTCCGGCCGCTGCCGACCGGCCGTCGCCGCGAATCGGTTCTCCAACCCGCATCCCCGCCGGGACAGCGCGCGAGTTCAACCCGGATCGAGGCCTCGCTGGGAGAAGCAGGGTGCGGGTGGTTGTTGGCGCTTGCCGGGCATTGTGCTGGGGCAGCTTGCTGCCCGGCATGGCAGGAGCGGTCGACTAGCGGGGCTGTTCCGCAGCCGCCTTCTGCAGGCTGATGTCCTTCAGGTCCTCGTCCTGGATGAAGCGCATGAAAGCTTGTTCCAGGCGCAGGCCGACCGGACGGATCTCCAGGATGCGGTGCTGGGCCTGCTCCAGCTCGTGGAGCTTGTTCCAGAGGGCATCCGCCTTGACCTGGGTCTCCCAGCCGCCGCTGGCACGGCTCAGGGCGCCGGGGACGGGGAAGGTGCCCAGGCTGACGATCATCATCTGCTCGTTGCTGCCGCCGCGCAGCTCGGTGGGCGAGCCGATGGTGCGCAGGCGACCCCGGTGAATGATGCCGAAGCGGTCGCCCAGCTGCTCCACGTCGGTCAGGACGTGGGACGAGAAGAACAGGGTGCCGCCCTGATTGCGGTAGGCGATCAGTGTTTCCACCACTTCCTGCCGCCAGATGGGGTCCAGGCCGGACAGAGGCTCGTCGAGGATCAGGAGCTCGGGATTGCCCACCATGGCGTGGCCCAGGGCGACGCGCTGGGTCATGCCCTTGCTCAGGGTGCGGATGCGCTTCTTCGCCACCGCCCCCAGCCCGAAGCGTTCCAGCCAACCCATGCAGTGGCTGGTCACCCCGCGGCCTTTCATGCCGCGCATGCGCGCGCCCATGCGCAGCATCTCCAGCGGCGTCAGATAATCGTAGAGATAAGGGTTTTCGGGCACATAGCCCAGCTTGCGCCGGGCCCGGTGGTCGGTGGTGTCCAAACCGTGGATGCGGGCATGGCCGCTGGTCGGCCGCAGGATGCCCGTGAGGATCTTGATGGTGGTGCTCTTGCCGGCGCCGTTCGGACCCGCGAAGCCGAAGGCCTCGCCCGCGCGTACCTGCAGACTGAGCTCCTGCAATCCCTGCACCGGCTTGAGGCGTTTGTCCCGGTAGACTTTGCTGAGTTTTTCCAGTTCGATGACGTGCTCGGACATGGTGTATTCCGTGTTGTGGCTACTGGAGGCGTGCTTGGGGCGAGGCGACCAGCGCGGGCTCTCCCGCCGGGTCGAGCATATAACCCTGGCCCAGCGGATCCTGCGGCAGCGCATCCATGATGCGTGCCTGCACGAGATCGTCCAGCCGGCGCAGCGGGTGGCCGGTGCGCCGGCGGTACTCCGCCGCCGCCGCGCGCAGTGCCTGCAGTCCTTCCAGGCGCTGGATGCGCAGTTGCAGATACTGGCGCAGGGCCGGGCTGCGGCTGTTCTCGGCCAAGCCGCGGATCATGCCGATGGCGAAGGCCGGGTCATCGCTTTTTTCGTAATACTTGGCCGAGATGTTGAGCAGGGCGAGGCGCTGCTCGCCGCTGACGCGGTCGGCGGCGGCTCGCATCGCCCGGGCCGCGGCAATGGGTTCGTGCTGGAAGTAAAAGGTGTTGAAGCCCAGGAAAAAGGGCGGCAGGAAGTCGCGCGGCCGGGCCCCGGCGGCGCGGCGGAGGATGTCCTGGGCGGCCTCGACCTGGCCCATCCAGGGCAGGATGGATTGGGCGATGTAGTAGTTGTCCTCGTGGGCCGGGTTGAGCCTGGCGACGTCCTGCTGTACCCGGGCCAGCACGGCGTAGCCGGCGGGGTCCAGTTTATCCGTGCCGGCCACCACGGCGCGGAACACGCCCATGTTCGCCGCGAGATAACGGTCGCCGCCGGCCAGCGCCACCTGCAGGAGCGGCGGCACGGCGACGCTGAGGGTGCTTTCGGCGGCCTTGGGGCGCGGCAGCTCGCGGACATGCTGCACGCCGGCCAGATACGCGGTGACAGCCAGGATGAGGGCGAGCAGGGCCAAAATGCGTTCCGTCATGCTGCAGACCTGGTTTTTCCACTACCTTGCGCAGGAGCGGATCGCATTACCTTGATCGCGGGCAAGCCCGCTCCTGCAGGCAGGCGCATCAGGCGAATTCCCGGCGGTTGAAGATCAGCACGGCCGCAGCCAGCAGGATGGCCAGGTAGCCCAGCGCCATGACCGCAGGCCAGAGCATGGCCTCGCTGCCGGGCCATTGGCCATAGAGAGTCAGCGGGCGAATGTCGAGGCGGCTCAGATCGGGGAGGATCCAGCGTACTGCGTCGAGAATCGGCTGATAGGTGCCAGCGATCTGCTTGGCTGCGTCCGTATTGCCGAGCAGGAATTCCAACGCGGGCCCGAGGCTGCGGCCGGCAACGGCAAAGGCGAGGCCGAGGGCGAAGGGCAGCAGGGGGGTGGTGGAGAGGCTCGTGACGAACACGGCAAAGGCGGCCACCACCGCCAAATCGAGAAAATTGTAGAGCAGGGTCAGCCAGAGTTCCTTGCCCAGGTGCACCATTTGCGCTTGCGCATAGCCGCCGGCGACGACGTGCACCGTGCCGAGCAGCAGCAGACCCAGAAGCACCACGGCGGCAGCGGTGAGGAGCAAGAGACCCAAGTAGCGGCCCAGCAGGTAGGCCGAGCGCGGTGCAGGGTAGGCCAGCGCGGAGAAGACGGTGCGCCGCTCCACCTCGCGGGCGATCAATTCCTGGGTCCAGAAGAGGACCAGCAAGAGGCCGATGATGCGAATGGCCGAGAGGCCGACGTCGAGGGCCACGGTGGCGGGTTGCCGGCCGGAAAACTCGGCGGCCAGATAGGCTCCGCCCATGGCCAATAGGCCCAAAATAAAGAGTGCCTGGAAACTCCGGCTACGCAAGCCGGAGCGCCAGGCGACGAGGAGGTGTTGCTGTACCGCGTGCAGGCTTAGCATACACCCGCTGAGTAGGTGGCCGCGGTTACTGCGCCTGCGCCAGCCGTCTTCTTCGCAGTCGTGCACTCGGTGACGGAGCCACCAGCAGTACTGCCGGCATAAACGCGGGGCGAGTTGAAATGACCGGTGGTGACGGTAACCGCCGGCGTCACTCCGGCAGCATCTGTTGCGACGATGCCTACACCTTTGGAGAGGGTCATGCTGAACTGGGTAAAGGGAACGTTCGTTCCATTGGTAACTGTAAGTTCCTGAGTGGCTTTGGGATCACCGCTGACGGCCGATCCACCCACGGTCAGCGTAGCGGCAGCGGCCAGGGCCACGCCGGGTACGAGAAAGGCCAAGCCAAAGATAAAGCGCAAGTTCTTCATGGCCGTTACTCCTTATTGTATATTTGCGATGGTAGAGGTCAGGAAGTTCTTGGCATCGCTCTGGGCCGCCTTGTCGAACGCCCGCTCACGATACTGGCTGAACTGCGGAATGGCGATGGCGGCCAGGATGCCGATGATGGCCACCACGATCATGAGTTCGATCAGGGTAAAACCCTGCTCCTTGCGTGCCTTGGCGCTGCGTAGCTTCATCATTTCATGCTCCTTCTTTGTGGTCTGGACGTGGAACAAGCCGCTCTGCCCAAATCATTGGCCAAACAATGGCTTGGGACAGGAGTACCCTGGCATCCTGGCCGCCATCGCATCGTACGCTTTTTCCTTGAGATGCAGATGTTTGGGGATGACGACGGCGGCCAAGGTGCCGATAGTGGCGGCCGCGAACATCAGCGCATTCAGGATGAATCCTTGTTCTGTTATGCGGGCTGATTGGCGCTGATGCATCGCGGCCCCACTTGCCTTGTATCCGCTTTTGTAAAAGCAAGGGGCGTGCCAAGCCTGGATTTTGTCTAAAAGCTCGATCTGCTGCTCCGCTCGGAGGCGCGAGGTGACAAAAAATGTCAATCTGCCCCGATGTCGGCTGCTGCCTTTGTCACTTTTTCTGATCCAGCGACTCCCATCCACCCCAGATCCTCGCGTGCATTCAAGAAAGCTGCCCTCCGGCAGACCGGGCACATGATTTGCTTGAATCAAATCGCCTGGGCGAGTCGTTTGGCATCAGGCCTGTCGCATTGCTGAACACAAGACCTGGGTGGGTAAGTGGTGAATAAAAAAGAAAAAGGGTTTACCTTGATTGAGCTGATGATGGCGATCGCCATCATCGGCATTCTTGCGGCCATCGCCATCCCCAACTACAACGCCTACGTTCTGCGGGCGAAGCGCACGGAAGCGCAGAGCAATCTGTTGCAGTTGCAGACCCTGCTGGAGCAGCATTACCAGGATTTCCGCAGCTACGCGCACTCCAACGCGCCAGCGGCCGATATCGTCGTCAGCACGACCGCCGCCGACATCAGCGCCATCACCGTCTCGACGCTGCTGCCGGGCTGGAACCCGGGGCCGGCGGCGAATCAGCGCTTTACCTACAACATCACCACCAGCAACAACGGCCAGAACTTCGTGCTGTCCGCTGCGGGTCTCGCCGCCAAGGGCACCAACACGCTGAGCTTCGCCATGAACGACGCCAACGTCAGGTGCTGGCGCGATGGCAGCCCCGCGCTCATCCTGGGCGCCGCTGCCACCACCTGTCCGGCTGGCTCCAGCGCCTGGTGAAAACCGAGCGGGACAGCTTTCCTTCCGTTTCGTATCTCCGCGTTTGAAAACATATTCCGTTCTGGCCTATCCGGCCCGTTTGCGATAGGGTTTGACTTGCCTGCGTTCGCTTGCGATCAGCGGCCTTGCCGCTGGGTCGTCGCGTTGGTTTAGGACCTTCGTCCCTTGCATGGGCCATAGGCCTGGGCAATCATAAGAAAATTATTTTTATAACCACACAGGAGCGAATATGCCCATTCCCGCTGGTCAAGTGAACCCCTCCATCCCTGCCGGCATTTTCCGCGAGTACGACATCCGCGGCATCGTCGACCGCGACCTGACCGATGCCGTGGTTTACGACATCGGCCGGGCCATCGGCAGCGAGGCGCGCAGCCGGGGCCTGCAGCGGATCGTGGTGGGGCGGGACGGGCGCCTGTCGGGAACGCGTTTCCTGGACCAACTGAGCAAGGGGCTGACCAGCACGGGTTGCCTGGTCATCGACGTGGAGCGGGTGCCCACGCCGACCCTGTACTATGCCGTGTTCCACCTGAACGCCGACGGCGGGGTGATGGTCACGGGCAGCCACAATCCGCCCGATTACAACGGCTTCAAGATCATGCTGGGCGGCGGCACCCTGCACGGTGAGCAGATCCAGGGGCTGCGCCGGCGCATGGAGGCGGGCGACTACGTGACCGGCCACGGCCATGTGGAGAACCTGGACATCCACTGGGACTACATCCAGCGCATCGTGGGCGACATCAAGCTGGCGCGGCCCCTGCGCATCGGCATCGACTGCGGCAACGGCGTGACCGGCGCCATTGCCCCGCAGCTGTTCCGGGAGCTGGGCTGCGAGGTGCACGAGCTCTTCACCGAGGTGGACGGCACCTTCCCCAATCATCATCCCGACCCCACCGTGGAGAAGAACCTTCAGGACCTGATCCGGCTGGTGGACGAAAAGGGCCTGGACGTCGGCTTGGCCTTCGATGGCGACGGCGACCGCCTGGGCGTGGTGGCGCCCGGCGGGGAGATCATCTGGCCGGACCGGCAACTGATCCTGCTGGCCCAGGACGTGTTGTCCCGCAACCCGGGCGCGCCCATCATCTTCGACGTGAAGTGCACGCGCTATCTGCCCGAAGCCATCACGGCGGCGGGCGGTCAGGCCATGATGTGGAAGACCGGCCACAGCGTGATCAAGAGCAAGATGCAGGAAACCCAGGCCCCGCTGGCCGGCGAGATGAGCGGCCACATCTTCTTCAAGGAGCGCTGGTACGGCTTCGACGACGGCATGTACACGGGCGCCCGTCTGCTGGAAGTGCTGAGCAAGGACAGCCGCTCGCCCAAGGAGGTGCTGACCTCCCTGCCCAAGGGCTATTCGACGCCGGAACTGCGCCTGGACACCCCGGAAGGGCGCAACTTCACCCTGGTCGACGATCTCAAGCGCGCAGCCCATTTCCCGGACGCCAAGATCATCGACCTCGACGGCATCCGCGTGGAATTCCCCGACGGCTGGGGGCTGGCGCGGGCGTCCAACACGCAACCGGCGGTGGTGATGCGCTTCGAGGCGGACACGCCGGAGGCGCTGGAGCGCATCAAGAACCAGTTCCGGAAACTGTTGCTGCAAGTGGAGCCGGGGTTGGATATTCCGTTTTGAGGGCTGGGGATGAGGGGACGGGTTGCCGGTCGAGCGGCCGGCAACCCGTTTTTGTTATGGGGTGAGTTGGTGAAGCCCTTCCTGTTGGCGCGGGCTGGCGCCCGCGGAGTAGTTGGATGTCGGAGGTTGCCCGGCGGCAAAAGGGCTCTCCCTTGTCCCGCCCCGCGCGGCTCGGCGGGACAAGGGGGTGGAACAGCAAAAACCCAACTCCTTGCAATCCGGCCTTCCTTGGGGAACTGTGTCGGCCCGCCCGGGTGCGGCGCTCGCCGGGGGCGGGCCGGGCGAGGGGAGCGCGCGGCAAAGGCCCGAGCATTACTCCGGGACCATGCGGCTGGACCGGCCGCAGGCGCGCATGGGCGGCAGCACGGCCAAGGCTGATGCCCGGGGCTGCCAACGGCCGCCCTCGTCCGGGCCACCCGCGGTGCCCGCAGGGATCGGGGCGTGCGTCAGGGGCGCAAGGTTTCGGACGGGCAAGCCGGGGATGGTCAGCCTTCGCTACTGCTTGCCGAAGACGATCTCCTGCTCCATCTCCTGATAAACGAAGTTGCAGTTTTTCTTGTGGTTTTCCTCGTAGAGACGCACCTTCTGCCAGTCGGGGAAGTCGCACTGGCCGACGGCCTCCTCCAGGGTCATGCCCGCTTCCACGGCCTTGCGCATCTTGTCCCGCAGACGCTGCACGTAGCTGTAGGTCCGCTCCAGCATGGGGAAGGGTGGCTCTTGCGCCTGGCCGTGGCCGGGGACCATGAGTTTGGCGTCAGGGAAGGTCTTGCGCAGCCAGTCGATGCCGGCCAGCGTGGCGGCGGAGTGGCCGTCGCCCATGAAGGTGGTGCGGCCGTTGAAGGCGAGGTCGCCGATCCAGACGATGTTTTCCGGCAGCTGGCGGATGACGAGGTCGCCGAAGCTGTGGTGATGGTTGACGTTGTAGACTTCGAAGCGGTGCTTGCCGGCGGTGAAGACCTGCTTGCCGAAGAGCGGGCCGGCGATGGCCTCGTCCGGCGGCACGGCCCGGAAGCCCTGCATGTCCTCGGGAATGATTTCGTTGCGGAAGGCGACCGAGCCTTCCAGGTTGCTGGAATTGATGTAATCGCGGGTGCCGGCGTGGGCGACGAGCCGGGCGCCGGCGTCCTTGAAGGCAACCGCGCCGTAGGAGTGGTCCGGGTGATTGTGGGTCAGGATCAGGTATTTGACCGGCTTGCCGGTCACCTGGCGGATGGTGGCCAGCATGCGCTGGCCGAGCAGCGGAGTGCCCAGGGCGTCTATGGCCACTACGCCGTCGTCGGTTACGACGAAGCCCGCGTTGCCGTTGAAGCCGCGGTTATGGGTGTCCACTTCGGCGATGTGGCCGTAGAGGACGTAGGTGTTCGGTGCGATCCGGGTGGCGGGCAGGGGTTGCGGCGGGGCCGCCGCGGCGGCGCCGACGTAGAGCAGCATGACGAGGTACAGCGGAAAGCGCATCGTGAACATGGCACACCCCTTGTGGGCACCGGCATCTCTTTCAAGTGTAGATGAGACCGGTGCCCGTGCAAGGGCTGGCTATTTGCGCCGGAAGGTGTCGATGACCAGCATGACGGCGCCGATGGTGATGGCGCTGTCGGCCAGGTTGAAGGCCGGCCAGTGGTGCGTGCGCCAGTAGACGTCGGCAAAGTCGATGACGTAGCCCAGGTAAATGCGGTCGATCAGATTGCCGATCGCCCCGCCCAGAATGAGGCCCAGGGCGACGGCCACCCAGCCGGCGCCGGGACGCAGACGGCGCAGGATGGCGGTGATGACAGCGGCGGCCAGGGCGGCGATGCCGCCGAAGAGGAAGCGCTGCCAGCCGCCCGCCTGCGCCAGCATGCCGAAGGCGGCACCGTAGTTGTGCACCAGGGTCAGGTTGAAGAAGTGCGGAATGAGCACGCGCGACTCGCCCAGGGCGAGTTCGGACACCGCCCACCACTTGCTCAGTTGATCGAACACGACGACGGCCACGGACAGCCAGAGATAACGCAGCATCAGACGAACCCCCGCCGTTCGCCGGCGCCGGCGACGTTCTCGACGCAGCGTCCGCAGAGCGCCGGGTGCTCGGCATGGCTGCCCACGTCGGCGCGGCGATGCCAGCAGCGGACGCACTTGGCATTGCTCGTGGCGCGGGCGGCCACCGCCAGGCCGGGCAGGATCTCAGGCAAATCGCCGTGCTCCGCCAATGGCCGCAGCGCCACGTCGGAGGTGATGAAGAGGAAGCGCAGCTCATCGGCACGCGCGCCGATGCGCGCCCGCCAGGCATCGTCCACGTAAAGGGTGAGCTCGGCATCCAGGCCGGAGCCGATCTGGCCGCTCTGGCGCAAGCCCTCCAGCACTTGGCTGACGGCGCCGCGCAGCGCCAGGAGCTGCTCCCACTCAGCCAGCAAGGCGTCGCTGTCGGCGACCTCGGGCAGGGCGTAGTAGCCGCTCAGGAACACGCTGTCCTCGGCGCCGCGGCCTGGCAGGTGGGACCATATCTCTTCCGCCGTGAAGGACAGGATCGGCGCCAGCCAGCGGGTCATGGCTTCGAGGGTGTGCCACATGGCGGTCTGCGCCGAACGGTGGGCGCGCGAGTCGGCCTGGGTGGTGTAGAGCCGGTCCTTGAGGACGTCCAGGTAGAAGGCGCCCAGATCGATGGCGCAGAAGTGGTGGACGCGCTGGGCGATGCGCAGGAAGGCGTAGTCGGCGTAGGCGGCGACCACCTCCTGCTGCACCCGGTGGGCCTGGGCCAGCGCCCAGCGGTCCAGCTCCAGCAACTGGTCGACGGGCAGGGCATGGCGCGCCGGGTCGAAGCCGTGCAGGTTGCCCAGGATGTAGCGCGCGGTGTTGCGGATGCGCCGGTAGTTGTCGCCAAGGCGCTTGAGGATTTCCTCGGAGATGCGGATCTCGCCGCGGTAGTCCTCGGCCGCCACCCACAGGCGCAGGATGTCCGCGCCCCACTTGTCGATGACCTGCTGCGGGGCGATCACGTTGCCCAGGGACTTGCTCATCTTACGGCCTTCGCCGTCCACGGTGAAGCCATGAGTGAGCACCGCCTGGTAGGGCGCGCGCCCGCGCGTGGCCACGCTGGTGAGCAGGCTCGACTGGAACCAGCCGCGATGCTGGTCGGAGCCCTCCAGGTAGAGATCGGCGGGGCTGCGGAGCTCGGGGCGCTGTTCCAGCACGCAGGCGTGGGAGACGCCGGAGTCGAACCATACGTCCAGGATGTCGGTGACCTTGTCGAAGGCGGCCCCATTGCAGTGCCCGCAACGGGCATCGGCCGGCAGGAAATCGGCGGCGGGGCGGTCATACCAGGCATCGACGCCGGCCTGTTCCACCGCCTGCGCCACGCGCTCGAAGGTGTCGGCATCGCGCAGGGGTTCGCCGCAGTGGCTGCAGGTGAAGAGGGCGATGGGCACGCCCCAGCTGCGTTGGCGCGAGATGCACCAGTCCGGGCGGTTGGCCACCATGCTGTGGATGCGCCCCTGGCCCCAGTCGGGGATCCAGCGGGTCGCGTCGATGGCGCGCAGGGCGTTGTCGCGCAGGCCGTGGCGGTCCATGCCGATGAACCACTGGGGGGTGGCGCGGAAGATGAGCGGGGTCTTATGGCGCCAGCAGTGCGGATAGCTGTGCGGATAGTCCTCGAGGTGCAGCAGCGCGCCGCGCTCGCGCAGGAGTTCCACCACCTGCGGATTGGCCTTGAAGACGTGCTGGCCGGTGAAGAAGGCGGTTTCCGGCTTGAACACGCCGCGGTCGTCCACGGGATTGTCCACCGTCAGGTTGTAGCGCAGGCCGACCTGGTAGTCGTCCTGGCCGTGGCCGGGGGCGGTGTGCACGGCGCCGGTGCCGGCGTCCAGGGTGACGTGCTCGCCGGTGATGACCGGCACGAGCCGATCCAGGAAGGGATGCTGCAACACGAGACCTTCCAAGGCGCGGCCCGGGAAGCGGGCCAGCACTTCGGGCGCCGGCAGGCCGTAGCGCGCCAGGGCCGCTTCCATGAGCGCCGCCGCCAGGATGAGCTGCCGGTCGCCGGCGCGCACCAGCACGTAGTCGAGATCCGGATGCACGGCCACCGCCTGGTTGGCGGGCAGGGTCCAGGGCGTGGTGGTCCAGATGACGATCTGGGCCGCCACCGGATCGGCCAGACCCGCCCGACGCGCCAGGTCGCTCGGATCGGCCACCGCGAAGGCCACGTCGATGGCGGGATCGCTGCGGTCCTGGTATTCGACCTCGGCCTCGGCCAGGGCGCTGCCGCACTCCACGCACCAGTGCACCGGCTTGGCGCCGCGGTAGAGGTCGCCGTTGAGGGTCAGCCTGCCCAGCTCGCGGATGATGTTGGCTTCGTAGCCATAATCCATGGTGAGGTAGGGATCGTTCCAGTCGCCGAGCACGCCCAGGCGCTGGAAGTCGGCTTTCTGGCCCTCCACCTGGCTGGCCGCGTAGTCCCGGCAGGCTTGCCGGAAGGTCTTGGCGTCCACCTTCTGGCCCACCTTGCCGAGCTTCTTTTCCACGTTGAGCTCGATGGGCAGGCCGTGGCAGTCCCAGCCGGGCACGTAGGGGGCGTCGAAGCCCGCCAGCTGCTTGGACTTGACGACGATGTCCTTGAGCACCTTGTTGACGGCGTGGCCGATGTGGATGCTGCCGTTGGCGTAGGGCGGGCCGTCGTGGAGGATGAACTTGGGCTTGCCCGCATTGTGCCGCCGCAGCCGCTGATACAGGCCCATGTCGCGCCAGCGCGCCAGGATGGCGGGTTCGCGCTTGGGCAGATTGCCCTGCATGGGGAAATCGGTCTGCGGCAGGTTGAGGGTATCTTTATAATCCATGGTTTTGCCTGAGTGCTGGGCTCTGGAACAGGGCGCGCGCTTCCTGCACGTCCCGGGCGATCTGGTTTTTGAGTTCGTCCAGGCCGGAAAAGCGGCGCTCCGCGCGGATTTTACACAGAAAATGCACGAAAAGCCGCTGGCCGTAAAGGTCGGGGGCGCCGTCGAGCACGTGCACTTCCAGCACGGCGCGGGCGCCGTCCACCGTGGGCCGCGTGCCCAGGTTGGCCACGGCGGGCAGACGCCGGCCGTCGGAGGTTTCGGCGAGCACCGCGAAGACGCCGGTCATCACCGGCTTGCGGCCGTAGAGGGGCAGGTTGGCGGTGGGAAAGCCCAGCGCCCGTCCCCGCTTGTCGCCGTGCACGACCCGGCCGCAAATGGCGTAGGGCCGGCCCAGCTCCCGCTCCGCGCGGGCCAGCTCGCCGGCCGCCAGGTGCTGGCGCAGACCGGTGCTGCTGATGCGCTCGCCGTCCAGGCACACCGGCGGCGTCACTGCCACCTGGAAGCCATGGCGGGCGCCCAGCCGTTCCAGCAGCGCCAAGTCGCCGCGGCGCTGACCGCCGAAGCGGAAGTCGTGGCCCACCAGCACCCAGCGGGCATGCAGACCTTGCACCAGAATGCGGCTGACGAAGTCCTCCGGCGAAAGTTCTGCCAGCTGCCGGCGGAAAGGCAGGCAGAGCAGCCGCTCCAGGCCCAGCGTTTCCAGAGCGGCGGCCTTTTCGCGCAGGCTGCTCAAGCGCGCCGGCGCGCGCGCGGGATCGAAAAACTCGCGGGGGTGCGGCTCGAAGGTCATGACCACGGCAGGCAGGCCCTGCGCCATGGCGCGGCGCACGATGGTCTGGTGGCCCAGGTGGACGCCATCGAAATTGCCGATGGTGACCGCGCTGCCGTGCTCGAGGCCGGGGATCTGCTCGGGCCTGGTATAGATCCGGATCTTGTTGTGCATATTCGGGCGAGCGCCTGCAAAGTGCCCCAAGGAACAAGCCGTCTAGGGTACAAGCTGCCGGCGGACTCGTCCAGCCCGCGGGGATGTAGGGGTGCGTAAGGGCCGCGGCTCAGGCCCAGTCCGGCTGTTCCACGGCGAGAACTTCCGCCAGCGGGCGGCGGCCGCTGAAGCCCTTGTCGTAGGGGTGGTAGTGGCCCAGCTCCAGCTCCGGGAATTTCCAGCACAGATAGCCGTCGCCGGTATCGAAATCCACCAGCCACAGCCCCTTCACGACCAGGCCGAGCCGTTCCATCTTCGCCACCCAGCGGCGCACGATGCGTTCATATTCCTTTTCCAGGACCGTGATTTCATCGTTGAAGCTGAACGGCTCGCGCAGGCGCACGCTGACCGGTTCCAGTTCGGCGGCGCTGGTCGCGGTGATGCGCCGCACCAGGGAAAAGAGCTCGAGCGCCTCTTCCAGGGTGAAAATCCGGTGTTCGCCCAGCGGCCGGATGCTGACGATGCGTTGCCTTCGCCCGGCGGCCTCGCGGGAATTCACCTCAGCCATGGGTTTTTTTCCTCCTTAACAACTGCCTCAGTTCAGGGATGGCCAGCAGCCACGCCGCGACAAAAAAGATGGCCATGCCCGCGGATACGAGCCCGGCCAGCCACAGCAACCGGCCGGGCATGTCGAGCGTCAGCCACTGGGCCGCCTCGCCCTGCAGCCAGTATAGCGCCACACCCATGAGGGCGCTCGCCGCGATCACCTTGAGGACGAGCGCCACCCAGCCCGGGCGCGGCGCATAGGCGCTGGCGCGGCGCAGCGCCAAGTACAGCAGCATGGCGTTGACCACGGCCGCCAGGGATGTGGCCAGGGCCAGGCCCGCATGCGCCAGGGGCCAGATCAGCAACAGGCTGAAGACCATGTTGGCGATCAGGGCGACCACGGCGATCTTGACCGGCGTCCGGGTATTCTGACGCGCGTAGAAGGCCGGTGCCAAGACCCGCACGGCGATGATGGGCACGATGCCCAGGCCGTAGCCGATCAGGCTGCGCTGGCTCATTTCCACCGCATGCATGTCGAAAGCGCCGTAGCGGAACAGGCTGATGAGCAGCGGCTGTCCCAGCACCAGCAGCCCGACGGTGGCGGGAATGCCGATGATGAGCACCAGGCGCAAGGCCCAGTCCAGGGTCTTGTTGAAGTGCTCATGGTCCTGCAAGGCTTGTTGCTGTGACAAAGCGGGCAGGACCACGGTTCCCAGGGCCACGCCGAAGACCCCGAGCGGAAACTCCACCAGCCGGTCGGAGTAGTAGAGGTAGGATACGCTGCCGGTGGCCAGAAAGGAGGCGAGAATGGTGCTGAGAAAGAGATTGAGCTGGGCCACCGAGGAGCCGAAGATGGCCGGGCCCATGAGCTTCAGCACCTTGGCCACGCCCGGATCGCGGCGCCGTAGCCGCGGGCGGGGCAAGCGGCCGATCTGGCGCAGGAAGGGTACCTGAAAAAGCAGTTGCACCAGGCCGCCCAGGAACACGCCCCAGGCCACTGCCACGGCAGGGTTGCCCAGCCAGGGCGCGAGCACCAGGGCAGCGAAGATCATGGCGAGGTTCAGGAAGACCGGAGTGAAGGCCGGCACCGAGAACTTGCCGTAGGTATTGAGAATGCCGCCCGCCAGCGCGGTCAGCGAAATGAAGAAGAGGTAGGGAAAGGTGATGCGCAGGAGTTCGACGGTGAGTGCGAACTTGTCCGGATGAGCGCTGAAGCCGGGCGCGATGACCATGACCACCCAGGGAGCGGCCAGCATGCCGAGCGCGGTCACGACGACGAGCGCGAGGCTCAGCCAGCCGGTCACGTCGTCCACGAAATCCTGGGTTTCCCGGTCGGAGCGCGTGGCCTTGTACTCGCCCAGCACCGGGATGAAGGCCTGGGAAAAGGCGCCCTCGCCGAAGAGGCGGCGGAACAGGTTGGGAATGCGGAAGGCGACGAAAAAGGCGTCGCCCAAGGCGGAGGCGCCGAAGGCGCGGGCCAGGATGACGTCGCGCACGAAACCCAGGACGCGCGACACCATGGTGTTGGCGCCGATGGTCATGACGCCCTTTAGCAAGGTTCTGCTCAAGTTGGTCCTTTGGGGGCAGCAGCGGGCTGCGCAATCGGAATTCAGAAGGCGTTCGGCCGGCGTGAGGCGGCCATGCGGATTTTTAGCATGATTCCGGGAGAAGCTGAAGTGCGCGGCAGGTTTGACAAGCCGGTCCTTTTCCCCAATAATTTGCGGTCTTTCCGCGGGGGTGCCTGAAGACTCCGCCGAACCCTTTCATTTTAGGAGAAACACCGTGGCAAACAGTGCACAAGCACGCAAGCGGGCCCGTCAGAATACCGTCAGCCGGTTGCGCAACGCCGGTCAGCGCTCCATGCTGCGCACCTACGTGAAGAAGGTCATCAAGGCCATCGAGTCGGGCGACAAGGCGCAGGCCCAGGCCGAGTTCAAGCTCGCCGAGTCGGTCATCGACCGGATCGCCGACAAGGACATCATTCACAAGAACAAGGCCGCCCGCACCAAGAGCCGCTTGGTTGCCCGGATCAAGGCGCTGGGCGCCTGAAGGGCGGGGCGCATGGCAGGCGGAGCATGAGCGGCAAGTCCGCTTCATGCTCCGCCGCGTCGCTTTTCACGTTTCGCTGAGCACCAGATTGTCCCGGTGGATGAGTTCGGGTTCGTCCAGGGAGCCGAATTCCGCCGCCAGATCCTTGCTGGACCGTCCCCGGCGCCTTTGCGCCTCCTCCCAGTTGTAGTTGACCAGGCCGCGCGCCACTTCCCGGCCCTCGGGGTCGATGCAGGCGACCACGTCGCCGCGCTGGAACATGCCTTCCACCCGGGTCACGCCGACCGGCAGCAGGCTGCGTCCCGCTTCGCGCAGCACCCGCGCCGCGCCGGCGTCCAGATGCAGGCGGCCGCGCACCTGGAGCTGGCCGGCCAGCCACTGCTTGCGCGCCGCCAGGCGGGCCAGGCGCGGGCTGAAGTAAGTGCCCAGCGGCTCGCCGCGGCGCAGGGCCAGCAGCACCCCGGGCGCGCGTCCGCCGACCACGATGGTGGCGGCGCCCGAGCGGGCCGCGCGGGCGGCGGCGCGCACCTTGGTGATCATGCCGCCGCGGCTGATGCCGGTGCCCGCTCCGCCGGCCATGGCCTCCAGCGCCGGGTCGCCGGCCGCCACCTCCGGCAGCAGCCTGGCTTCGGGGTTGGCGCGCGGGTCGGCGTCATAGAGGCCGGCCTGGTCCGTCAGGATCACCAGCAGGTCCGCCTCCACCAGATTGCTGACCAGGGCGGCCAGGGTGTCGTTGTCGCCGAAGCGGATTTCCTCGGTGGCGACCGTGTCATTCTCGTTGACCACCGGCACCACGCCCAGCTCCACCAGGGTGCGCAGGGTGCCGCGGGCATTGAGATAGCGGCTGCGGTCCCGCAGGTCCTCGTGGGTGAGCAGGATCTGGCCGGTGTGGATGCCGCCGCGCTGGAAGTGTTCCTCGTAGACCTGCACCAGCGCGGCCTGGCCGACGCTGGCCGCCGCCTGCAGCTCGTTCACCGTTTCCGGGCGCTGCCGCCAGCCGAGGCGCCGCATGCCGGCCGCCACGGCGCCGGAGGAGACCAGGATCAGCTCGATGCCTTCGGCGCGCAGGGCGACCATCTGCGCTACCCAGTCGCCGATGGCGGCTTCGTCCAGGCCTTGACCGTCGTTGGTGAGCAGGGCGCTGCCGATCTTGATCACCCAGCGCCGCGCCCGCTTCAGGCGTTCATCGCGGTTCATGCGTGTCGTCTTCCCAATCCGCGTCCCAGTCGTCCTCATCCGCATCCCAGTCCTCGTCCTCCCAGCCGCCTTCCTCGGCCGCTTCGGGCGTGGTGCCCCAATCCGCCTCTTCAAGGCTTTCCTCCGGGGGCGGGGCGGCGGGCAGGTTTTCCAGGGCGTAATAGATGCGCTCGGACAATTCGCGGCAGCCGGCGCCGGTGGCGGCGGACACGGCATAGACCGGCTCCTGCCAATCCAGCGCCTGGACGATGGCGGCCATCCGGGCCTCGACTTCCTCCGCCGGCATCAGATCGATCTTGTTGAAGACCAGCCAGCGGGGCCGGGCGGCGAGGGCGGCGCTGTAGCGCGCCAGCTCCCGTTCGATGGTGCGCACGTTCTCCGCCACGTCGGAACCGTCGATGGGGGCGATGTCCACCAGGTGCAGCAGGAGGCGGGTGCGGGTCAGATGCTTGAGGAAGCGGATGCCCAGGCCGGCGCCTTCGGCCGCGCCCTCGATCAGGCCGGGGACGTCCGCCAGCACGAAGCTCTTGTGAGGCTCGATGCTGACTACGCCCAGGTTGGGATAGAGGGTGGTGAACGGGTAGTCCGCCACCTTGGGACGGGCGGCGCTGACGGCGCGGATGAAGGTGCTCTTGCCGGCGTTGGGCAGGCCGACCAGGCCCACGTCGGCCAGCAGGCGCAGCTCCAGGCGCAGCTCGCGGGCCTCGCCTTCGCCGCCCGGCTCGGCGCGGCGCGGCGCGCGGTTGGTGCTGGATTTATAGAACAGATTGCCGTGGCCGCCCCAGCCGCCGCGGGCGACCACCAGGCGCTGCCCGGCCTCGCGCAGATCGCCCAGCAGCTCGCCCGTGTCCAGGTCGTAGACCACGGTGCCGATGGGCACCTGGATCACCTTGTCGGCGCCGGCGCGCCCGGTCTTCTGGCGGCCCTGGCCACCGTGGCCGCGCTCCGCCTGGAAGTTTTTCTGGTAGCGGAAGTCCACCAGGGTGTTCAGGCCGTCGACGGCTTCCAGCACCACGTCACCGCCCTTGCCGCCGTCGCCGCCGTCGGGGCCGCCCAGCGGGGCGAACTTCTCGCGGCGGAAGCTGACCGCCCCGGCGCCGCCGTGGCCCGCTGCAACCTTGATTTTGACTTCATCGATAAAACGCATCTTGGTCTGGCCTGTGCCGAAGGTGGTAGGGGCGCTATTTTAATCCGTGCGGCAGGATAACCAAAGTATCCGGCGCGCGGCAGCCTGGTAAACAAAAACCCCGCCCAGGAAACCTGCGCGGGGTTCGGTGCCGATCCGGAAAGCCGCTTAGGCGGCGCTTTCGGGAATGATCCGCACGTACTTGCGCCCCTGCGGACCACGCTGCTCGAAGGCGACCCGGCCGGTGGCCTTGGCGAAGAGGGTGTCGTCCTTGCCGATGCCCACGTTCTCGCCGGGGTGGATCTTGGTGCCGCGCTGGCGCACCAGGATGTTGCCCGCCAGCACCAGCTGGCCGGCATAGCGCTTGACGCCCAGGCGCTTGGACTGGGAGTCGCGACCGTTGCGGGAAGAACCGCCTGCTTTCTTGTGTGCCATTGTCCGTATCCTCTAAAACTGTCTCAGGCGTTGATGCCGGTGATCTTCAGCTCGGTGAAGTACTGGCGATGACCCTGGCTCTTGCGGTAGTGCTTGCGGCGGCGCATCTTGAAGATGCGGATCTTCTCGCCGCGCCCCTGGGCAGCCACCACGGCCGTCACCTTGGCGCCGTCGAGAAGGGGCTTGCCAACCTGTACGTTTTCGCCGTTGCCCACCATCAGTACGCGGGACAGGGTCACTTCACTGCCTTCTTCGCCGTCCAGCTTCTCCACCCGCAGGGAGTCGCCGACCGCCACCTTGTATTGCTTGCCGCCGGTTTCGATTACCGCGTACATGGCCCAACCTCCAGAAAACCCCTGTAAACAATGTCCGATCTGGAAAGCGCAAGCATGCGGCCAGCGCCTCCGTAAAGGCGGCAATACTACCCGCAAGGCCCACGCAGGTCAACTGGCGCCAAGCCGTTCCGGGCTTCGGCGCGCCGGTGGCGTTGGCCGGGGGCGCTTGGGGGCATCCGTGGGGATTTTGTGTGCGGTGTTCCGTATAATCCTTGACACTGGAGGAAGCGCGCCCCTAAGATCGTTGAGTTTTCCCACAGCGGCGGCGCATTTTTCATATAATGGAATTGATTGATCCTGCTCTTGCAGCCAAATTGGACTCGCAATCCCCCATGGACCTCGAACGCGTCAAAGCGCTGGTGAACGCCGACATGGCGGCTGTGGACAAAACCATCCAGGGACAGATCCAGTCCGGCGTGCCCACCATTCCGGCTTTGGGAACCTACCTGATCGCCAGCGGCGGCAAGCGCCTGCGGCCCATCGTGCTGCTCCTCGCCACCCGCCTGTTCGGCTACACCGGCCAGCGCCACATTCCGTTGGCTGCCGTGATCGAATTCATCCACACGGCCACCCTGCTGCACGATGACGTGGTGGACGGCTCGGAAATGCGCCGCAGCCAGGCGACCGCCAACCAGATCTGGGGCAATGCCGCTAGCATCCTGGTGGGCGACTTCCTTTATGCCCGCGCCTTCGAGATCATGGTGGCCGACGGCGATTTGCGCGTGCTGCACACCCTGGCCCAGGCCACCAGCGTGATTGCCGAAGGCGAGGTGCGGCAACTGGAAAACGCCCAGAATCCGGATTTGGACGAGGCGGCCTACCTGGCCGTCATCCAGGCGAAGACCGCCAAGCTCTTCGAGGCCGCCGCCCGCATCGGCGCCATCGTCAACCAGCGGCCGGCGGCGGAGGAGGAGGCGCTGACCCAGTACGGGAGCCTGCTCGGCACCGCTTTCCAGCTCATCGACGACGCGCTGGATTACAGCGCCGAAGCCGGCAAGCTCGGCAAGAACGTGGGCGACGATTTGGCCGAAGGCAAACCGACCCTGCCCTACATTCACGCCATGCGCCACGCCGACGCCGAGCAGCAGGCGCTGCTGCGCCGGGCTCTGGAGGAGGAGGGCTTGGCGCAGCTGCCCCAGGTGCTGGAGATTATTGCCTCCACCGGGGCAATCCAGTACACTGTGCAACTTGCCCAGCGGCTGGCAGCCAAGGCCAAAGCAGCCTTGGAGATCCTGCCCGCCAGCCCGGAACGCGAAGCCCTCGCCTTTCTCGCGGACTTCTCCGTCGCCCGGGATTTCTAGTTTGTCCTGAATCGGGGCGTAGCTCAGCCTGGTAGAGCGCTGCCTTCGGGAGGCAGAAGCCGGAGGTTCGAATCCTCTCGCCCCGACCAATTTCCCTCGCCTGTCATCTAATCTTCCCCACCGCCGAACGACCGCTCGGTCGCATCGCTGTCCTTGGCCATAGTCCTGGTCAGTGCCTCCTGTTGCTTGTTCCGCTCGTGTTTCACTGTGAAACGCGACATCCGCAAGTGAAACATCGCTCCCGTTCCAAGCTCCGTTTTTTCAAGCCCTTCCTCGCATAGCGCCGCTGGCACGGCCGTTGCAGCTCCGGCGGTGCCGCATGCGTCTTGCAAGCCGGGAGGTGTCTGTCATGTCGATCGTATCTCGCTCCTTGGCGGCGCTCGTCGCGCTGTCGCTCTTTCCCGCCGTGGCCCTGGCGCATTCGGACGCGGGGGTGTTCAAGGGCGGGGCAGCGGGGGCTGGGCCGGCGCTGGGGCATGAGCACGCGATCAATGGGGCGGCGGCGCTGCCGCGCGAACTGTATCCCGCCAGCATCGGCGTGGACCCGCGCAAGGTGGTCAACGTGGCAGTGCGGGTCAATGCCCGCGTGGTCGGCCTGCGCAATCTCTACCTGGGCAAACGGGTGCGCCAAGGCGAGGTGCTGGGCGAGCTGGAGAGCGCGGAGCTGGAGACGGTACAGCGGACTTACATTGCCACCTTCGCCAACCGCGAGGCCATCAAGCAGATCAGCATGACGGCGGAGGAGAAGCTGATGCAGGGGCGGATGGGCTTGCGCTGGCGCGGCATGTCGGACCGGGACATCCGCCAGCTCGAGGCCACCGGCGAGCCCGTGCGCCGGATCGCGGTGACCGCGCCGGTCTCGGGCTATCTGATCGCCATCAATGCGGCCAACAAACAGATCCTCAACGCCGGCGTGCAGGCCGGCCAGTTCACCGCCACCGGCACGACTTTCGCGAGCATCGCCAAGCCTGATGCTTTCGTGATCGAGGCCAGCGTGCCGGCTGTGCGGGCAGCGCGGCTCCGCAAGGGGCAGCAGGCGCGGGTGTTCATCCAGCACTGGGGGCGCGAGCCGGCGGTGGTGAGCGCGGTCGTCCAGGAGGTCTATGGCGTGGTGAATCCGGTCACCCAGCGCCAGCAGGTGCGGCTGAAGCCGGGCCGGCTGCCGCCGGGCGTGCGGCTGGCCGGCAGCCTGCCGGCCATGGTGCGTTTCGAGGGGGAGGCGCATGGACATTAAGCGATCGAGCTTCATGCTACTCGCGCTCGCCGTGTGCGGCGGCCCGCTGGGCGAGGCGGCGGCTCACGGCAGCGCAGGCGCCTTCCAGGGGCGCTCCACCGCGCAGGCGGCGGCCCCACAGCCCGTGATCGTGGCGCCGGACAGCCAGGGCCCGGGCATCGAGCGGTTGCTGGTGACGGTGCCGGCCCGGGAGGCCAGCAAAGGCGGCTTGGTCCAGACACTGGGCCAACTGGTGCCGGACCCGGCGGCCGTGGTGGACGTCAACACTTATGTGAGCGGGGAGATCCGCCAGGTGTTGGTGCGGCCGGGGCAGCGGGTCGCCAAGGGCGCCCTGCTGGCGACCATCTACAGCCCGGAGTTCGTGCTGACCCAGCGTTCCTATCTGGCCCTCTTGAGCAACGAGGAGAAGCTGAGCACCCTGCGCGAGGAGGGCCGGCTGCCCAATTACATGCAGGACGCGGTGGACAATCTCAAATGGTGGGGCCTGTCGGAGGCGGATATCCAGGCGCTGCAGAAGAGCGGCCGCATCCGCGAGGAGTTGCCGGTGGTCGCTCCGGAGCCGGGCATCGTGACCGAGGTCTTCGTGCAGCCGGGCTCGCTGGTCAACGCCGGCGACAGGACCATGAAGGATTACGTGGTGATGGGACGGTCCCTCGCCCGCATGGTGTCCACCCGCTTGCCGCTGCGGGTGGAGGGCTATTTCTTCCCCGACATGCAGGGCGCCATCCGGGAGGGAGTGCTGGCGCAGGTCCGGCTGGGCAACGGCCGGAGCCTCGAGCGGCGCATCAGCCAGGTGCTGCCCAGCCTGGATGAGAAGACGCGGCGCGGCCGCTTCGTCGTGCCGTTGGGCGGCGCGGTGCCGGGGGCGATCGGCGAGGTGGTGCAGGTGAACCTGAAGCTGGGCCGTTCCGCTGGAGTGTGGGTGCCGCGCGACGCCGTCCTGGGGCAGCATCTCACGCCGCTCGTCTATGTGCAGCGGGGCGGCGGCCGCTATGAGCGGCGGCCGGTGCGTGTGCTGTCGGCGGCCGACGGCTGGCTGCAGGTGGCCGGGGTACGGAGCGGCGAACGGGTGGTCGTCGGCGGCAAGATGCTCCTGGAGGGCGTCTACCGCATGTCGGCGGGCGGACAGCCGCAGCCCCGGGACGATCACCACCATTAGGAAGGATGCCATGTTCGATGCAATCATCCGCTGGTCGTTGAACAACCGCATGGCGGTGCTGCTCTTGTATGCTCTGCTGGCCGGCGCCGCGGTGGCGGCGGCGGGGCGCATGACGCTGGACGTGTTTCCCGAGTTTGCGCCGCCGCAGGTGCAGATCCAGACCGAGGCGCCCGGCTATGCGGCGCAGGACGTGGAGGCGCTGGTGACCCGGCCGCTGGAGGTGGCGCTGCAGGGTGCGCCCGGCATCGAGCAGATCCGCTCCAACTCGTCGGTGGGCCTGTCGCGCATCACCATCGTATTCGATTGGGGCGTCGACGTGTACCGCGCGCGCCAGATCATCCAGGAGCGCCTGCAGATGACCCAGGGGCAGCTGATCGACGGCGTGGCGGCGCCGCAGCTCATGCCGGTCACCTCGGCGGTGAGCTGGCTGCTGAAGTTCGGCCTGGTCGACTGGTCCGGGCGCTTCCGCGAGCATGAGCTGCGCAGTCTGGTGGACTGGGAGGTGCGCAACCGCCTGCTGGCGCAGCCGGGCGTGGCGTCGGTGACGGCGATCGGCGGCGGCGTCAAGCAGTACCAGATCATGGTGGACCCGCTGCAGTTGCAGAAGTACGGGGTCGCCTTCAACGAAATCGTGGCCGCCGCGCGCGGCAGCAACGCCCTCGCGCCCGGCGGCTTCGTCTATCCCACGAGCGAGGAGGAGTATTTCGTGCGCGCCAACGGGCGCGTGCAGGGGCTGCAGGACGTCTCGGCCAGCCTGGTCCGCAGCCAGGAGGGCCAGCCCATTACCCTGGCGGATCTGGCGGAGATCCGCTTCGGCAGCGAGATCAAGCGCGGTGACGCGCAGATCTACCAGGGACCCGCCGTGATCGGCACCGTGTCGAAGCTGTGGGGGGCGGACACGCTGGAGACCACCCGCGCGGTCGAGGGCGTACTCAGGCAGGTGGCCGACACTCTGCCCAAGGACGTGCAGCTCATTCCGAACGTGTTCCGCCAGGCCAGCTTCATCGAAAGCTCCATCGACAATCTCCAGGAAGCGCTGCTCCATTCCTCCATCATCGTCGCCCTGGTGCTCTTCCTCTTCCTGTTCCGCTGGCGGCCGACGGTGGTCAGCCTGGTGGCCATTCCCACCTCCTTGCTTGCCGGCGTCATGGTGCTGTGGCTTGCCGGGGTGGGCATCAACGCCCTGACCCTGGGCGGCCTGGTCTTCGCCATCGGCGAAGTGGTGGACGACGCCATCATCGACGTGGAGAACATCCTGCGGCACCTGCGCGAGAACCGGCAGAGCGAGGCGCCGCGGCCGGCGCTGGAGCTCGTTTATGAAGGTTCCCGCGAGATCCGCAACGCGGTGATCTACGCCACGCTGGTCATCGTGGCGGCCTTCATGCCCGTGTTCTTCCTGCAGGGCATCGAGGGCCGCATTTTCGCGCCGCTGGCCATCGCTTATCTCGCGGCCATCGGCAGCTCGCTCGTGGTGGCGCTCACCCTGGTGCCGGTGCTGTCCTATTACCTGCTCGGGCGGCAGCGCGCGCCGCGCGCCTATCACCTGAGCCCCTTGGCGGCGGGGCTCATCGCGGGTTACCGGCGCGTGCTCCGGCCCTGCCTGCGCCATCCCGGCCTCGTGCTCGTTCTCCTGATGCTGTTGCCGCTGGCGGCCGCGCTGGCTTTGCTGCCGCGCTTGGGCCAGTCCTTCCTGCCGCCTTTCCATGAGGGCAACATCATCGTCGCCGCCACCCTGATGCCGGGCACTTCGCTGGAGGAGAACTTGCGTGTCGGGCGCGAGGTGGAGCGGCGCCTCGAGGAGCTGCCCCAGATCGAGACGGTGGCCCACCGCGCCGGCCGCTCGCGCCTGGACGAGGACGCGCAGCCGGTCAACTTCAGCGAATTCGACATCACCGTGAAGCGGGGGGCGACCGATACTCCGACGGTGATGCAGCACATCCGCGAGCGGCTGGCGGACATTCCGGGGATGGCGGTGAACGTCTCCCAATTCATCGCCCACCGCATGTCGGAGATCCTGTCCGGGGTCCGGGCGCAGGTGGTGGTGAAGGTCTACGGGCCGGACTTCCGGGTGCTGCAGGCCAAGCAGCAGGAGATCCTGGCGGCGGTGCGCGGGACGCCGGGCGTGGTCGACCTGCAGGGTGAGCCGATGATCCTGGTGCCGGGCATCGACATCCGCGTGCGGCGCGACGTCGCCGCCGCTTACGGCCTGACGCCGGCGGAGGTGATCGGGCAGGCGGGCATGGCGCTCAACGGCGTGCCGGTGTCCAAGGTGCAGGAGCACGACAAAGCTTTCGACCTCTTCGTCCGGGTGGCCGAGAACGCCCGCACCGACGCCGGCCGGTTGGGCGAGCTGCCGCTGCGCACCCCCGCAGGCACCCTGGTGCCCTTGCGCGAGGTGGCGGAGCTGGTGGCCGTGCAGGAGCCGTACGTGGTCAACCGCGACGGCGGCGCGCGGCGCGCGGTGGTCCAGTGGAACGTGGAGGGACGGGACCTGAACGGCGTCGTGCAGGAGGCCCGGGCCCGCATCCAGCGGCAGGTGGTCCTGCCGGCCGGCTACTCGCTGGAGTTCGGCGGCGATTACATCGGCCAGCAGCGCGCGAGCCGCAACCTCATGCTGTCCGGCGCCGGCGCCCTGCTGCTGATGTTCATCATCATGACCCAGGCCTTCCGCAACTGGCGCCTGGCGAGCTTGGTAATGGCCAACGTGCCGTTGGCGCTGATCGGCGGCGTGGCCGCGCTCTGGCTGGCAGGGGAGACCCTGAACGTGTCCTCCCTGGTCGGCCTGATCGCCCTCTTTGGCATCGCTACGCGCAACAGCATCCTGCTGATCGCCCGTTGCCAATCCCTGGCGCAGCGCCAGGGGGACGCGGCGGACTTTTGCGCGGTGGCGGAGCAGGGGGCCAGGGAGCGCCTGCTGCCGATTCTCATGACGGCCCTGACCGCCGCCTTGGCCGTGCTGCCTCTCATGATCGGCGATCCGGTGGGCAAGGAGCTGGAGCGGCCCTTGGCGCTCGTGCTGCTCGGCGGGATGCTGAGCTCCACCCTGCTCAACCTCCTGGTCATGCCGACGGCCTTCGCTGCTCTGGCCCGGCGGGGCTCTCTGGGACGCTGCTGAGGGCTGCCGGCTGCTGTGGTAAGATAGATTGAAAACGCATGGTTTCTGAAGGCGCAACGGCGAGCCGGTCCGCTTGGGCGGGCCGGCGCCATGGGCGTGGGGGTGCAATGGCAAAGGAGCCACTGACGGGTGCGGCGACGGCGGATACCGGGGCCGCGTTGCGCTTGGCGCTGTTTTGGCAGGGCAGGGAACTGCCTTGGCTGCGCTGGAGCGGCCTCCTGCTGGTGGTGCTGCTCCTGGCCATGCCGCTGCTTCTGCTCGGCATGGCGGATGCGGCCATGCTGCAGGTCCAGTACATCGAGGTCAAGGCCCATGCCCTCGTCGAGCTCTTCTGCGGGCTGGTGGCGCTGATGATCGCAGTGCTGATCTTCGCCATCAACACTCGGCGCCGGTATGCCGATTTCTGGCTCTTCGGCGCGGCCTTTCTGGCCATGGGCATCCTGGATATCCTGCACGCCTTCAGCAATCCCTTCGCCAGCCCCTACCTCTTTGTCCTGCTGCATACGCTCTCGACATTGTCGGGCGGAATCCTGATCCTGGTCGGCGTCGTCACCCACCGCATGGTGCCGCAGCACTGGCGGCCCACCGGCAAGGAAATCGCGGCGAGCGCGCTGGTCGTGGCGGCGCTGGTGGCTGTCGTGCACACGTCCAGCCTGCTGAGCCTGGTGGAGAGCAGCGTCGAGGGCTATGTGTTTTCCCAGGCCGAAAAAGTGGCGCACGAGCTCGCGGCCCTGTTCTATCTGGTAGCCGCCCTCGGCTTGTATGCCCAGTACCGGAAGCAAGGTCCCGCCTTGCCGCTGGCGGTCGCGGCGCTGCTGCTGCTCTTTGCCGAAAGCGCTTACCTGTTCGGCTATTCCGGCATGTGGAATGCGGCCTGGTGGCTGTGGCACGGGATCAAGGTGCTGTTTTACATCAGCATCCTGTTCATGGTGCTGGCCGGCTATTTATGGGCGCTGCGGCAGCTGGAAGAATCGCGCGGCGTGCTGAAGAAGGCCAACCAGTACCTGACCAAAGCCCAGTCGGCGCTCAAGTGCGCCAACGAGGAGCTGATGGTCCGCAATCGCATGGCCAAGGAAGCCATCAGCGCCGAAGGACTGGACAACACGCTGGCGGCGGTGTACCGGGCCCTCAATCAGGTCATCAGCCCGGCCCGTTGCAAGCTGGTCCTGACGGTGTCCCCGGACGAGGTTTGCGAAATGCAGCTCAAGGTGAACCGGTGGGCTGCCGCCTGGCCGATCCGGGTGCTTCCGCTTCAGGCCAACGCCCGTCTTGGCGGGTCGGCTGCGGAGAGGCTGGCCGTCTGCCCTGCCAAGGACCACCCGGAAGCAGCTCCCGGAGCACAGCAAGTGGCTCTGGCGCTGCAGGCCGGCGGCGCGCCGCTGGGTTATCTGGAGGTGGAGCTCGATGCGGGTGAGCCGCCGGCCGACAGCTATGGGCAACTGCAAAGGTTGGCGGCGGAGGTCGGCCCGATCATCAACAACGCCCTGCTGCACCAGAGCTGGTCGGAAGCCTGCCGCTTCCAGTCCGCCCTGTTCCGGCTGTCTTCGCTGCTGACCTCCACCCTGGATCTCGATCAGGTGCTCCAGGCGGTGTGCCGTGAAAGCGCGCGGCTGTTCGACAGCGACGGGGCTGTCGTTTGGTTGCTGAACGGGGCCAGCCAGGAGCTGGTGCCGGCGAGCAGCTATTTCGGCGAGGGGATCGGGCGGGCCAGCGCCGAGGGTTGCTACTGCGAGGCCGATGTCCTGGGCGCGAACCTGCTGCGGCGCTACAAACTCGACGACGGGCCGCGGGCTTTCCTTTGGCACGAGCTGGCCAGCGATCCAGCGCAGCACCCGGATCGGCAGGATGGATGGGGGGCGCTGGCGGTGTTTCCCTTGCTGGAGGAGGGGCGCCTGATCGGCCTCATGGGGCTGTTCCGGGCGGCGCAGGTGCAGTACAGCCGCCGAACCCTGGAAAAGGGCGCCTTGCTGGCGGGCCAGGTGCGCATTGCCATCAGCAATGCGCGCACCTACGAGAACCTGTGTGATCTGAATGCGCAGCTGCAGGCGGCGGAGGAGAGCAAGCTGCGCAGCGAGCGGCTCGCCGTCCTGGGCCAGCTGGCGGCGACGGTGGCCCACGAGGTGCGCAATCCGGTCAGCGCCATTGCCAACTGCGTCGCCGTGCTCAAGGCGGCATGCGGCGGCGCCGAGCGGACGGACATGGCGCTGCAGATCATCGGCCACGAGATCAGGCGCCTGGACAAGCTGACGCGCGATTTCCTGAGTTTCGGCAAGGGCTCGCGGCGCGTCGTCAGCCAAGTGGATCTCACGGAACTGGTCCGCGGCGTATGCGCCGGCCTGGAGCAGCACATCCGCCACGAGGAGGCTGAAATCAGCGTCGAGCAGCGGGTCCTCGGCAATGGCCGGATCATGTTCGATGCCGATGGCTTGCAGGAGGTGTTGTGGAACCTCCTGTTGAACGGCGTCCAGGCCACCGGGCCGCGCGGCCGGGTGTTCGTCAGGGCGGCGGTGAAGGGGCGGGCGCTGCTGATCGTGGTGGGGGACAGCGGGCGCGGCATTGCGCTAGATGACCGGCAAAGGGTGTTCGAGCCATTCTACAGTCAGCGTCCGCAGGGCGCGGGCCTGGGGCTGGCCATCGTGCGGCGTTTCGTCAGCGAATGGCAGGGGCGGATCCGGATCTGGAGCCGCCCGGGCGCGGGCACGCGCTTTTTTCTGCGAATGCCGCTGACCGAAGTAAACACGGACAGCGGCCGGAGGAGCACGAGATGACGCGGGTGTTGCTGGTGGACGATCAGCGGAGCCTCAGGCGCAGCCTGTCGCTCATGCTGCAAAACGCCGGTTTCGAAACCGGCGAGGCGGCAAGCGGTGCGGAGGCGCTGGCGCTGCTGGACGCCGAGACCTTCGACGCGGTCATCACCGACATGCGCATGGAGGGCATGAGCGGCATCGATCTGCTGCGGGCGATCAAGACCCGCGACGAGACCCTGCCGGTGATCGTCATCACGGCTTATGCCAGCATCGAATCGGCGGTCGAGGCCATGCGCCTGGGAGCCTTCGATTACCTCACCAAGCCGTTCCAGGAGAAGGATATCGTCGAGAAGATCAATGCCTGCACGGCCTTTCGCGATTGCGTGAGCCGGCAGCCGGCCAAGGCCGTGCCCCTGCCGCAGGCGTACGTCCCGGTGAGCGGCAGTCCCGAGATGCGGGCCGTGCTCATCCGCGTGGAGCGCATCGCGCAGACGGACCTCAGCGTGCTGATCACCGGCGAGACCGGCACCGGCAAGAGCCGGATCGCCCGGCTGCTCCATGACAGGAGCCCGCGCGCCGCATTTCCCTTCGTGAGCATCAACTGCGCCAGCCTGCCGGAGCAGCTGCTGGAGAGCGAACTGTTCGGCCACGTGCGCGGCAGCTTCACGGGCGCGACGGAATCCCGGACGGGTCTTTTCGAGGCGGCGGACCGGGGGACGATCTTCCTCGATGAAGTCGATACCCTGTCGCCGGCCATGCAAGCCAAGCTGCTGAGCGTGCTGCAGGACCGCCAGGTGCGCCGCGTGGGCTCGAATCAATGGAAATCCATCGACATCCGCGTGCTGGCGGCATCGAACCAGAATCTGGGCGCGCTGATCGAGAGCGGCCGCTTCCGGGAGGATTTGTACTATCGCATCAAGGGCGTGCGCCTGCACCTGCCGCCCCTGCGCGAGCGCGGCGACGACCTGATCTCCCTGCTGGACAGCTTGCTGCAAAAGTACGCCGCGAAATACGGCCGCACGAAGCTCAGGCTTACCGAGCGCGCCATGTCCCACCTGGTCGGCTACAGCTATCCGGGCAATATCCGGGAGCTCGAAAGCTTCGTGGAGCAGATGGCCGTTTTCGCGGATGAAAACGACTGGATCGACGTCGATGCCCTCCCGGAGGAGGTGCTGAAGCACAGCAAGACGTCGGCCAGTCCGCACCGGGAACGCAGCGGCGTGCTGAACCTGGCCCTGTCCGAGCGGCTGCTCATCGAGAGTGCGCTCGAACGCTTCGAAAGCATCAGCGAAGCGGCGCGGGAGCTTGGCATCGGCCGTACCACCTTGTGGCGGAAGATGCGCCAGTACGGCTTGCAAGCCGAGGGCGGCCCCGCCGCGGAATGCAATACCCCCTCCGACAGCGACTGAAGCCGTCGCCCCCAGGCCCGGGTGCGGGCCTGCCTCTCCCCAACCTGAAGCCATTCTCCCTGTCCCTGGCCCCGCCAGCCGGGCACGCGGCCTGTTTCGAGTCGAAACACGTTTCTTGATGAAACAGGCGGAATACCGGAAAACCCCGAAAAAATCCCCAAAAGCCAACATCGGCCGTGGTACGGGAATTGCTGCTGCAGCCCGGGCCTGTCCATCGGAGCACGGGCCTGTCCATCGGAGCAATGGCGGCTTTTGTTGCGGTCATGAACAGCCACGGTCCCCGCTGAACTCGCCCGGCCCGAAAAGCGTGCGCGCCGGCGGATGGCGGGCGCAATGGATCAAACAGGGGAGGGGGAGCAATGGCTATCGAATGCAACCCATTTTGCAAGCGCGGCGTCCTGCTGTGCCTGGGCGCGGGCATGATTCCGCCTGTTGCGGCAGACGACGCGCTGGTCAACGCCCTGGCCGGGGGGCAGTTCAACGTCGAGCTCCGGCCCCGCTACGAGTTCGTCCAGCAGGACGGCAAGCCGAGCGATGCACATGCCTTTACCCTGCGCACCATCCTGGGTTACGGCACCAAGCCCATCGGCGGGCTGAGCGCCAAACTGGAGTTCAGCAATGTGGTGAGCCTGGCGGACGAGGAGCGCTACAACGACACGCAAAACGGCTTGGTCCGATATCCGGTCGTGGCCGATCCCGAGTCGACCAAGGTGAACCAGGCCTTCCTGAACTATGCCGGCTTGCCGGACACCCAACTGCGTCTTGGCCGGCAACTCGTCAACTTGGCCAACCAGCGCTTCTTCGGCAGCGTGGACTGGCGGCAGAGCCCGCAGACCTTCGACGCGGTCACCGTCGAGAATAAGAGCCTGCCGAACACCACTCTGTTCGCCGGTTATCTGTTCCGTACCAAGTCGAGCTATGCCAACTTCCAGTTGCCGGCCGGCTTGAATCTGCAGCCGATGCGCACCTACGTGCTGCATGCGGACGTGGAGCCCGTCCGCAACACCCATCTGGTGGCCTACGGCTATCTCTACGATGACAAAAGCAAGCCCGACGGCGCTGCCAGCAACATTTCGAGCCAGACCTACGGCATCCGGCTGGACGGCGCCGCGCCGGGCGCGGGCAAGCTGACGCTGGATCCCAGCCTGCTGAGCACCGTCAAGGGCATCGCGCCCGGCCAGTACCGCATCCTGTATACGGCGGAGTACGCCAAGCAAAGCGATTACGCGGACGGTCGTCCGGACGTCGATGCCAGCTATTGGCACCTGGGCGCCGGCGTGGCCGCGGCGCGCTGGTATCTGCGCGCCGATTACGAAGTCCTCGGCGCCAACGACACGGCAACTTACGCCTTTCAAACCCCCTTCGCCACCAAGCATCCGCTGAATGGCTGGGCGAACATGTTCACCGCGACGCCAGCGACCGGCTTGAAGGATCTGCATGTGACGGCCAGTGCCAACGTGGCGGGCCCGCTGAACCTATGGGCGGTTTATCACCAGTACCGCTCCGACGCGCAGGGGCTGCATTACGGCAACGAGCTGGACCTGCTGGCGACGTATCAGGCCAACAAAAACCTGCTGCTGGCCGCGAAATACGCGGACTACTCAGCCAAAGACGGCGAAGGCGCTGCGTTCCCCGGCACGACCGGCTTGAACGCGGATACGCGCAAGGCGTGGATGTATCTGATCTTCAAGTATCCGGGCCTGTGAGGCCCGATCGCGCAGCAAGGTAGCGTGCAGATGTTTCGGCTTGTCCGGCTTGGGCAAGCCGTTTTTTTTCAAAAGTGAAATGGATTGTTTCGCTTTGAAACGTACTAATTCCAATGCCTGCATTAAACCAAGCATAAATGCATATTAATAAGAAAATTCATGAAAACCCAGTATGGCATGGCGATTGCAATGACTTGAACGTAGCAGAATGGCAGGGTAACCCGGCCAATCACCTTGACTGCTGCGATGCTGATTAAGGGTCTTGAGGAGAAGGAGGATATCCATGAAAGCAGAGGAAAAGCAGAGCAGAAAACTTGCCTGGGGAACGCTGGGCAAGCCTTCCCTGGTGGCCGTGTGCGGGCTTGCCGGACTGCTCGCAGCGGGCAGCGTGCTGGCGGACAGCAAGGACGGGGTCTTTCCAACGGCGGAGCAGGTTGGTGGAGATGTGTTTCCCAAAGGCATTGGTATTGGTCAAAAGTTTCCGACCGATTTCGATGTGTATGACGAAAGCGGCAGCAAGGTCGATCTCAACCGGCTGATCAGTGGAAAGCGGAGCGTGATCGCGTTCTTCATTTCCGGAGCGCCTGCTTCCATAAACGAAGTAAAGAAGCTGGAGCAATTTGTAAAAACGAATGCACCCGGCGTCCAGGTCTTTAGCATTCATGCCGACACGGTCGGTACTGCTTTGGAAGGGGGCCCGTCCAAGGCGTTGCAGGCCACGATCAGGACAGCCAAGCTGGTCCACAAGGAGCACGGATTGATGAATGCTGTTTACGTTGCTCCGAATGACGCATTGAGTCCGAAAGCCATATCCAATCGCCTGGGTTTCAGAGGCTTGCCAACAGTCTTCGTTTTGAAGGCGGACGGCACCGTGGAGAAGGTGTTCGTGGGTGCACAGAATTGGAAGAAGGGCGATATTTAATCCAGCAGGAAGACGGAGGAAAGGTGAAATGACTATTTCCAGGAGAAACTTTATCAAAGGCGCCTTTGCAGCCGGCGCCTTGGGTACATTCGGTGCTTATCCGGGTATGAGAGATGCCAATGCAGCGGCCCGTAGTGCGGCAGAAATGGCCAAAGAAGCGCAATACAAGATGTTTGAGCGCTTCAAGGGCAATGTGGTGCTGCTGCCGGGCAAATTCAACGGTACGGTCCAGGCCATGGATTTGAGCGTGCCGGAAACGCTGGCTTGGTACAACTATGGTCTGGCCGGTGTCAACATGCCTATTCCGCACCACATCGCCGCCATGCCTTCGGGCGATCCCTTCAAGGGCTTCGATTTCTACCAGACCATGCAGCCGCCCATGGCGCCTTACGTCAACGAAAATTCGCCCGAATGGCGCAACCGTGGTGACTTCAAGATGTTCAAGATGCGCTATGATGGCAGCGGATCACAGAATGCCATCACGGTAGTCAACGATGTGTCGGCGACCACCGGCATGGCCTTAGGGGTACATGTGTCCATCGGTGTCGGCGAGAACGCCAAAAAGTACGTGGCCTTCGCCGATGGCCAGAAGGACATGGTGCTGATCACCACCATCGACGACAACCCGAAGATCGTCAAGGCGTTCCGCCTGGACTACGATCCGGTGGCCCGCCAAGTGAACGTTTCCCACGTCTTCCCGGATTCGAGCACCGGCAAGTTCGATCTGGAAGGCCGCAAGGGCATCAAAACCACCCACGAGGCCATGCTCGGCGAGGAACTGATGCCCGCCGATCCGACCGCCGTCTTCGTGGATGCCTTCACTTGGCATCCGACCCTGCCACTGGGCGCCATCCTGGTGCGTCGCCTGGGCTGCTGCGCCATCATCAATACCAAGACTTGGGAGCCAGTGGCGCTGCTGTCGACGGCCAAGGGCGCGCCGGACAACTTCCCCCTGGTCAAGCAGTCGGGCTACACCTGGACCTTCAGCGTGCCGTCGGTGCTGACGCCGCTGCACGAAGCCGGCTTCATCACCAGCGGCAAGTACTTCCTGGCCTGCAACAACGTGCTGCAGAACAACATCGCCGTCTACCGCTCGGAGGACGAGAATCCGCTCAAGTGGAAGAAGGAGGCCTTCGTGGAGGGTTTCGGCGACAAGTACCTGCCGCTGCACATGGGCAACGTGCCGGATTCCCGCTGGGCCTTTTTTACCATCTGGGCGCGCAAGCCCAACAACGGCTTCATCTGCAAGGTGGACCCCAAGTCCTGGAAGGTGGTGGCCAAGTGGGACACCGGCCCGGACCCGCACACCTGCGACTGCACGGTTGATGGCCAGTACATCACGACGGTGTACAGCGGCCATCAGGGCGGGCAGTCGGGGCTCGTGGTGATCCATGCGGATTCCAACGAGATCGTTGCCCGCTTGCCGAGCCCGGGCGGCCATCACGACCACGTGGTGGTGCCGGAATCCTGGGAAGGGCTCAAGGCTTCGCGCAGCACCTCCGTCTAGCGTGGTCTGACCTGGAGCGGCCCCGGTGGGCCGCTCTCCAAACAAAGGAGCGGGATATGCGGCGATTCGGATCGACAATCAAGGTGCTGCTCATCGGCGGTTGTCTGCTGCTCAGCCCGGGGCTGGCGGGGGCGCATGGCGACGAGGTGCTGCAGCACATGCAGGGGGCGCACGGCGGCCAGTTGCGGGCCGTGGGGCTCTATCACATGGAGCTGGTGGTGCGCAACGGCGAATTGCAGGTGTGGATGACGGACCATGGCAACCAGCCGCAGTCGACTGCAGGCGCCGAGGGCACGGCGACCGTGGTGGGCCCAGGCGGCCGGATCCTGGTGAAGTTGAGCCCGACGGGCGAGCATGGGCTGGCCGGCAAGGATGCCCGCATCCAGCCGAGCCAGGATTTGCGGGTGATCGTGACGGTGGCGATGAAGGGCCAGCAGCCGGTGCAGGCGCGCTTCATGCCGGGTGCGCGGACGAGCAGCGTGGCGCACCATCATCACCCGGGCTGAGTCCGCGATCTCCGGGGCAAGCAGGAGAGGAGAGATGGGCATGAGAGCAGATGCGGAGAAACGTCGGCGAAAGTGCGGCATGGCGGCCGCCCTCTGCGGTGCCGTGCTGGCCTGGACCGGGCAGGTGGCCGGTGCCGGCGACGTGCAGGCCAACCGGCAAACCCTGCTGAGCCGCAACGCCTGCGCAGCCTGCGATCTCCGCGGCGCGGAACTGATCGGTGCCGGCCTGCTGGGGGCCGATCTGCGCGGCGCCAATCTGGCGGGTGCCGCCCTACGCAACATCAATCTGGTTGGCGCCGACCTGAGCGGCTGCAATCTGCAGGGCGCCGATTTGCGCGGCGCCATCCTGGGCGGCGTGAACCTGATGAACGCAGATCTGCGTGGTGCCCGGCTCGAAGGCGCCAACCTCAATCGGGCCCGGCTGACCCGCGCCGATCTGAGCAACGCCGACTTCCGGCAGGCCAAGCTGGAATATGTGGACCTGGAGGCTGCCATGCTCCATGGTGCCAAGCTCGATGGCGCCGATCTCTATTCGGCCCGCCTGTACTTTACGGAAATGCGCGGCGTCAGCCTGCGCGGAGCGGATCTCAGCGCAGCGGACTTCAAGGAAGCGGAGCTGACGGACGTCGCCACCGATGCCGGGACCACTTGCCCCGATTTCAAGCCGGGTCCTTGCGCCTGGTAGGCGCGGTACCCGCCACGTGCATGCGGCACAGGCAACGGAAACGGTAGACGCCGCCCTGGGCTGAAACGGCTACGTTATAAGATGTGCTGCATGGCGCCTGAAGCACGCCGTGACAGCCGAAAGCCAATCGAGCCGCCAGGAGAGGGGGGAGCATGAAAAAGTTGTGTTGCATCTGGGTTCTGACGGGCATGATCGCACTGGCCGGCGAAGCACAGGCGAGCTGCGGCTCGGCGCTGTGCTCGGTCAACACCGATTGGGAGACCCAGGGCACCTGGGCGGAGCGAGGGCTGCGCCTGGACCTGCGCCATGAGTACATCGACCAGGACACGCGGCGGGCGGGGCGGCGGGAGGTGGCGCCGGGCGAGATCCCCAGCCATCACGACGAACTGCGGACCATCAACCGCAACCTGCTCCTGACCCTGGACTACAGCTGGAACCGCACCTGGGGGCTCAGCGTGCAGTTGCCGGCCATGAACCGGAGCCACGAGCACATTCACCATCATCATGGGGAACAGTTGCTGGAGCAGTGGCAATTCTCCGGACTGGGCGACGCGCGCGTGCTGGGGCGCTACAGCTTACTGCACAGTCGCGAGGCCAGCGCCGGCGTCCTCCTGGGCGCCAAGCTGCCCACCGGGCGCTTCCACGTCCGCAATGCCGACGGCGATCTGGCCGAACGCACCCTGCAGCCGGGCAGCGGCACCGCGGACGTGCTGGCCGGCGCCTATCTCAACCGCCACATCGGGGCCTTCAACTGGTTCGGCCAGGTGCTGTGGGCCAAGCCCCTGGGCGAGCGCGAGGGCTTCGAACCGGGCCAGCGCCTGAACCTCGACACCGGGCTGTCGCTGGGGCTGCCAGACCGGGTAGCCGGTATGCTGCAGGTCAACGCGGTGCTGCGCGGCCGGGATCGGGGGCCGGAGGCGGAGAGGGAAGATTCGGGTGGGGAGTTCGTGTACCTGAGCCCCGGCGTGCGCATGCTCCTGGGCGACCGCGTGCAGGCCTACGCCCTGGTGCAGTTGCCGCTCTACCAGCGGGTCAACGGCGTGCAGCTCACCTCGGACTGGGCGAGCGTGGTCGGCCTGAGCTTCCGCCCTTGAGCAAGATTCATCCACGGAGGAGGATTGAGACATGGCCGTTCAGGAGAAAACCGCATCGACGACAGCACTGATGAAGATGTTTCTGCTCGCTGCCCTGTACCTGGCTGTGCTATGCCAGGCATCGTCAGCCTGGAGCGCGGAGGCCGTGCATGCCGACCGCCTCATGTACCAGGTGACGGTGGACGGCGGGATCGAGGCCACCAAGCAGAATCTGATCTCCGCCCTGGAGGGGAAGAACTACACCATCATCAACGTCCTGAACGTGCAGGAAGGACTCAAGGGGCGCGGCATCGAGGCGCATCCGATCCAGCTCGTGGAGTTTTGCAATCTGAGCAAGGCTTACCAGGTCACCCGCACGGCCAACGAGTTCGAAATCTTCGCGCCCTGCCGCATGGCGCTTTTCGAGGCGGGCGGCAAGACCACCATCAAGGTCCTGCGCCCGCGGCACATCCGGGACAGCCTGCCGCAGGACAAGCTGTCCCCGGCGGGCACGGCGGCGCTCGACACCTTCGAGCAGGACATCCGCGAGGTGCTGGAGACCGTGGCCAGCGGCGGGTTTTAGGGATCACAGGCGGAGCTTGTGGAAATTGGCGCGACTCTCGCCATTAGTGTTTGATTGTGAGTTGGCGGAGAGCTCCACATACATGTATCAAGTTAGCTTTGGTGATCCAACCCGTCGGGCACGGTGAAATAAAATGTCGCGCCCTGGCCCACCGCGCCCTCGGCCCAGATGCGCCCGCCGTGGCGGTGGATGATGCGCGCCACTGTGGCGAGGCCGATGCCGGTGCCGGCGAACTCCGCCGTCCCGTGCAGGCGCTGGAAGGCGCCGAAGAGCTTGTGGGCGTAAGCCATGTCGAAGCCGGCGCCGTTGTCGCGCACGAAATAGACTGGCTGCCCGTCCTGCTGCAGGATGCCGACTTCGATCCGCGCCTGCGCCTGCTTGCTGGTGAATTTCCAGGCATTGCGCAGCAGGTTCTCCAGGACGATGCGCAGCAGGCGGCGATCGCCGTGGAGCACCACCGCCGGGGCGATGACCCACTCCAGCTGCCGCTGCGGCTGACTGGACTGCAGTTCCTGCGCGAAGCTGCGCGCGATTTCGCTCAGATCCACCGGCTCCCGGTGCATCTCGCTGCGGCTCACCTGCGCCAAGCTGAGCAGGTCATCGATCAATTGAGTCATCCGCACGGTGGCATTGCGCACGCGTTCCAGCAGCCCCTGGGCTTCCGGATCCAGGCGATCCCGGTATTCTTCCAGCAGGATGCGGCTGAAGCCGTCGATGGCGCGCAGCGGCGCGCGCAGATCGTGCGACACCGAATAGCTGAACGCCTCCAGTTCCTGATTGGTGGCTTGCAGCGCCGCCGTGCGCTCCGTCACCCGCTGTTCCAGATCGGTGTTCAATCTCTGCACTTCCGCTTCGGCCCGCTTGCGCTCGCTGATGTCTTGATTGATGCTGACGGCGCCGATGACCTCGCCGTGCTTGTCGCGGATGGGCACGGCCGAATTCAGGATGATCTTGCGGGTGCCGTCGAAGCACTCGATCTCGATCTCCTCGTTCAGGGAAACCTCGCCTTTGCGGATCGCCCGGGCCACGGCCCACTCCTCCGGCTCGATGCGCTTGCCGGACTCCAGCCACCAGGCCTTGTATTCACCGAAATGCTCGATGCCCACGTATTTGCTGCCCGCCCAGATTCGCCTGCCCAGCTGGTTGCTTTGAAAGATGTGCCCCGTCCTGTCGGCCAGCCAGACCCCCACCGGCAGATTATCCAGCACGGTGCGCAGCAATTCCTCGCTGGCCCGCAGGGCTTCTTCGCCGCGTTTGCGCTCGGTAATGTCCTCGATCACGCCGATGAAGTAATCCGGGTTGCCCACCGGGTCCCGCACCAGGGACACCGTCAAATTGATCCAGACCAGTTGGCCATCCTTGTGGATGTAGCGTTTTTCCAGGGTGTAGGTCGGGATTTTGCCGGCGAGCAGCTGCTGCATCAGCGCCACGTCCGCTTGCAGGTCGTCGGGATGGGTGATGTCCACGAAATGCATCCGCAGCAGTTCCTCGGCACTGTAGCCGAGTATCTCGCAGAGTTTGTGATTCACCTGCAGGAAATTCCCTTGCGGATCAGAGTGAGCCATCCCCACTGCCGCCTGCTCGAAGGTGGCCCGGAAGCGCGCCTCGCTTTGGCGCAGGGCCTCCTCCGCGCACCTGCGCGTGGTGGCATCCTCGGCGATGACCAGGGCGGCCGGGTGGCCGCGGAAATCCAGGGTATGCGAGCTCATATCCACATCGATGACGCGCTGGTCCTTGCGTCGGTGACGGCATTCTCCGGAGAAGGGAAAAACCACGCGCGCCGCCTGCAGATCACGAAGCAGCTTGGATGCATCTTCCGGCGCGCAGAGATCGGTGATGCGCATGTCCAGGAATTCTTCGCGGCTGTAGCCGTAGGGTCTGTTCTCAATCAAGCGAAAAGCGTTATGCCATATGCAACCGAGGGGCTCTGTTGAATTTCAAGTGGGTTGCCGGGCATGAGGGTTGATCACTGCGAAGTCGAGCTTGCCGGCGATCAGGAAGATGACGGTTCTGATAGTGGTGAAGCGGGTGAAGCCGCGAGCGCGGCGCTTGGCGGACTGAAACAGGCCGTTGAGCGCTTCGAGGAAGCCGTTGGTCTGGCGGGTCTGGGCCCAGGCGACGATGCCCTCGAGGTGGCGACGGACCA
Organism: Thermithiobacillus tepidarius DSM 3134; assembly: GCF_000423825.1. Lineage (NCBI taxonomy): Bacteria > Pseudomonadati > Pseudomonadota > Acidithiobacillia > Acidithiobacillales > Thermithiobacillaceae > Thermithiobacillus > Thermithiobacillus tepidarius. Next base: position 75 of record NZ_AUIS01000013.1, on the reverse strand, counting down.
TGGCGGCGACCTCCTTCATGGGTTCGACCTTGGAACGCATGACGCAGGTGCACCAGTGCTTGAGCATGTCGCGTG
>NZ_AUIS01000012.1 GCF_000423825.1 Thermithiobacillus tepidarius DSM 3134 | reverse complement strand
GATCCAGGATCAGCCGGCCGAATTCATCGTGGCCGACAAGGGCTACGATTCGGATGCCTTCGTCGAAACAATTACGACGCAGGGCGGTCAGGCGGTAATCCCGCCGCGTTCCAACCGACTCAACCCCCGCTCGTTCGACCGGCATATCTACAAGAGCCGCAATCTGATCGAGCGTTTCTTCGCTCGCATCAAGCAATTCAGACGCATCGCCACGCGTTACGACAAGCTCGCCCACTCCTTCCTGTCGTTCGTCCATCTGGCTTGTTCCATCGTCTGGTTGGCTTGATTGAGAACAGACCCTAGTGCTGCACGGCCGCCTCGTTGGCTTCGAGAAAAGCCAGGGTGCGCAGGTCGTACACCCACATGGGCAGGGGGCTGTGCATGAACATCAGCCGGAAGGTGCGGTCGCGCTCGTGCAGGGTTTCCTCGAGGCGCTTGCGGTCGGTGATGTCGTACCAGGTGTGCACGATCTCGCGGGGCTGGCCGGCGGCATCCCGCAGCAGCTTCGCCTCGTCGCTGATCCACAGGTAATGGCCGTTCTTGTGCCGGAAGCGGTATTCCTGCGCGAAGCGCTCTCCCTCGAAGAGGCGCGACTGCTTTTCCACGATGCGCAGCCGATCCGCCGGGTGCAGGTGCTCCGTCCACCAGTCGGCGCTGGCCAGAACTTCGTCGGCGGCATAGCCGGTAATGCGGCTGATGTCCTTGCTCACCCAGACCGGCACGAGGCGATCATCCCGGACCTGCAGCAGATAAATCGCCGAGGGCCGCTTGCGGATGAGCGGCCGCAGGTGCCCCCGGAACCGCCCGGCATTGGGGGAATCGGATAGCGGCGTGCGAGGCATGGCAACCTCTCGGAGGTGGTAGGCAACACGGCGGACGGTGCTGTGCCACCGTCCTACAACTTCTTAGATTCGATCCAAGTGGAAAAGTAGCATCAATGGCAGGGACGCCGCGTGAGCAAAAAGTGGGATGCCGCCCGGAAAGCGCGGATTCGCCGCAACGGATGGCCGGGCAACGCGCAGAGCCGGCTCGCGCTCAGGCGGCCACGCCCCGGATCTTGCCGTGCAACGGGGGCGTTTTGAAGCGGTAGGTCAGCGACTGCATCTGGCACCAGTGCCGCAGGCTCATGGGCAGCAGTCCGCGTTCCATGTCCCTGTAGCGACGCACGCTCAGGCCCAGCTTGGCCGCTGCCGACGCGGGGCACAGGCCGGCCTGCTCGCGGACGGCACGGATTTGGGCGGCACTGGGATGGCTCATGACAGCTCCTCTCACGCACGGGAATCGGCAATGCGCAAGAGCTTAGCGCAACAAGATGACAAGAGGATGACACCCGGCCCGATCCGGCTCGGGCCTTTGTCTTACTCCTGCGTGCTTTGCGGTGGGGTGTCGGCGGGCCCGTGTCGCACGCGGGTATGGACTTCGGGCGGCTGGTGCAAGGTGTTGTGCAGCGTGCAGTGCGCGGCGGCGCGGCGGGCCGCGGGCAGCCGGGATTCGGGCAGCTCGGGCCAGGTGATGTCCATGTCGATGCGGTCGATGCGCGCGGGATGGGCGGCGTAACGCCAGCGCACCCGGATCGCCAGGGCCTCGGTGTCCGTGCCGATCTGCTCGGCGTAGCTGACCAGCACCGAGTAGGTGCAAAGCGCCAGGGCGGTGGCGAACATCTGCATGGCGCCGTAGTGAACGTCGGGGTTCTCGGCGACCACCTCCAGCCCGGACGCCTTGCCTTCCTGCAGGGTGAGCTCGGTATCGGCGTGCAGCACGATCTTCATGGGGATCCTCCGCTGCGCCCTAGCGGCACTCGCTCAGGAGCTGGTCCAGCATGCGGCGCGCCTGTCCCAGGTAGCCGCCGCCGAACAGGTTCAGGTGGTTCAGGACATGATACAAATTGTAGAGCGTCTTGCGTGTCCCGTAGCCCGGATCCAGGGGCAAGGCCTCCCGGTAGGCGGCGTAAAAGCGCGGCGGAAAGCCGCCGAAGAGCTCGGTCATGGCGATGTCCGCCTCGCGGTCGCCGTAATAGACCGCCGGATCGAAGATGACCGGCTCGCCGTCCGCGTCCATGGCGCAGTTGCCGTGCCACAGGTCGCCGTGCAGCAGGGCCGGCTGTGGCCGGTAGCCGCCGAACAAGGCGGGCAGCGCCGCCAGCAGCCGCTCGCCGCTGCGTTGCAGCTCGCCGCCGTAGCCGTTGTCGGCGGCCAGCGCCAGCTGATAGCCGAGTCGCCGATCGCGCCAGAAGGTGGTCCAGTCGCTGGTCGGCGTGTTGAGCTGTGGCGTTCTGCCGATGGTGTTGTCCCGGCGCCAGCCGAAGGCTGTCCACTGTGTCTGGTGCATGTGCGCCAGCTGCCGTGCCAGCCGCTCCGGGCTGACCGCGTCGCCCGGCCCCATGGCGATGTGCTCGAGCACCAGAAAGGCATGCCGGCCGTGGCTGCCCAGGCAGATGGGCCGGGGCACACGGATGGTTCGGCTGGCCGCGATCTCCTCCAGACCCGCCGCTTCCGCCTCGAACATGCTCAGCCCGGCAACGGCATTGGTCTTGACAAAATAGCGCCGTCTTCCATCCTCAAGAGAGAAGGTCTCGTTGATGCAGCCCCCAGCCACGGCCTGTGAGCCGCGGGCCGCGAAGGGAGTGCCGGTGGCGGCGGCAATCGCGTCGCTGATGGCGGCAATCAGGGGCGTGGGCATTCGTCTCCTCCTGTGGCTTATCTTAGGGGCAGGAATCGGGGTCTTCAAGGCCGCTGCGGGGGAGGGGAGCGGATGAGCAACCGGGTCAGGTTCCTGGAAGTCAACCGGCGCGGGGTGGACTACATCGTCGGCGATCTGCACGGGGAGTGGCGCCTGCTGGAGCACCTGCTGGCCCACGTACGCTTCGACCCCGCGCGCGACCGGCTGCTTTCCGTGGGCGATCTGCTCGACCGCGGGCCCGAGTCGGCACGCTGTGCGGAGCTGCTGTTCGAGCCCTGGTTCCATGCGGTGCTCGGCAATCACGAGGAAATGTGCCGGCGCGCCTGCCGCGAGTTCTTCGACCGCGGTGCCGGCGGGAGCTGGTGGTCGAACTGGCGCCACAACGGCGGCGACTGGTTCGCGCAGCATGTGCTGCACAAGAACGGCAAGCTGCAGCTGGATGACTGGGCCCGGCGCCTGCTCGCGCGCATCCAGTCGCTGCCGCTCGTGATCGTGGTCGGACGCGGCGCGCCGACGCGCTTCAACATCGTGCACGCGGAACTGCCGCCGTGGGCGGGCGATGCCGAGATCGATGGCGGGCAACTGCTGCAGCGCCCGGAAGAGCGGGAGCGCCTGATCTGGGGGCGCAGTCTCATGCTGGGCGACGAGCCGGTCCCGGCGCAGCGCGCCGGCCTGTCGCCGACCTACTGCGGCCACACGCCGGACACCGGCATCCGGGTGCGGGCCTCGCATGTCTGCCTGGACACCGGCGCGGTCTACCCGGGACTCGACATGCGCTACCGGGAGCTCGGCTTCGGGTTGACCCTCGTGCGCCCCGGCGACCGCAGCGCCTGGATGCTGCATCCGGAGCACGGCCGGCTGGAAAGCTGCCGTTACTGACGGGATCGGCAGCGCTGCCCTGCCAAAACTTCCTTGCGCGTCGGTGTTCCTGATCTCAGGAGTGGCGCATGGTCACGGTACGCGGCTGCTCGCCGGGATAGGTGGGGATGTCGGAGAAGTACTTGGCGTAAATGCCGCCGAAGCGCACCGCCTGTTCGGGGGACGCGTGCTCGATGTAGTAGGTCAATGCGGCACGATGCGCATCGCTGCCTTTTTCACAAGTCACCATCACTTCCAGCGCGTGTTGGAGTGAATAAATCTGCATGACCCATCCTCCCGAGAAAGGCTTGATCCAATCGTACCCATGCTCATGTCGCGCAGCTTCCGACGTGCGCGGCAAAGACACTGCCTGGATGAATTAACTATAGAAGACTTTCGGCGGAGTGCAAGGACGGGGCGGGGCGGCCGCCGTTGCCCTTGGCGGGCGTGGCGGGACCCCAGGCGCCGGCTGGTGGTCTAAACTTGAAAGGATGCGCCAAAGGCCGGCGCAGGCCATGCCTGGAGGCGAAAATGCGGACGAGATGCTGGCTCCGGTGGTTTTGGCTCGTGCTTGCCCTGCTGCTGCCCATGGCAGCGGCGGCCGCGCCGGTGCTCGTGCTGCGGGTGGACGGCGCCATCGGCCCGGCAACCCACGACTACATCAGCCGCGGCCTGGATCGCGCCGCCGAGGAGCGGGCCCAACTGGTGGTGGTCGAGATGGATACCCCCGGCGGCCTGGATACTTCCATGCGCGCCATCATCCGGGACATTCTCGCTTCGCCCGTGCCGGTGGCGATCTATGTAACGCCCAGCGGCGCCCGCGCCGCCAGCGCCGGCACTTATCTCCTGTATGCCGCGCATATTGCCGCCATGACGCCGGGCACCAACCTGGGCGCCGCCACGCCGGTGCAGATCGGCTCCCCCGGCATGCCGGGCGGCGAGGAGCCGTCGCCCGAGCGCAAGGAGCGCCCGGCCAATGCCATGGAACGCAAGCAGGTCAACGATGCGGTGGCCTACATCCGCTCCCTGGCCGCCCTGCGCGGCCGCAACGCGGAGTGGGCCGAGCAGGCGGTGCGGGAGGCTGCCTCCCTGCCGGCGGAGCAGGCCTTGACATTGCGCGTGATCGACTACGTGGCGCCGGATCTGCCGGCCCTGCTGCGCCAGTTGGAGGGGAAAACGCTCAAAACCGCCGGCGGCGTACGCACTCTGGCCCTGCAGAATGTGGAGATCCAGCGGTTCATGCCCGACTGGCGCAATCGGCTGCTGGCGACCATCACCGATCCCAACATCGCTTACATCCTGATGCTGATCGGCGTGTACGGCCTGATCTTCGAACTGGCCAACCCCGGCTCCGTGCTGCCGGGCGTTATCGGCGCCATTTCGCTGCTGCTCGCTCTCTTCGCCTTCCAGGTGTTGCCCGTGAACTATGCCGGCCTGGCGCTCATCATCCTGGGCCTGCTCTTCTTCGTGGCCGAGGCGTTCGTGCCCAGCTTCGGCGCCCTCGGCCTGGGCGGTCTGGTAGCCTTCGTGCTCGGCTCCCTCATGCTCATGGAAGGGGATGTTCCCGGTTTCGGCATCGCCTTGCCGCTCATCGCCGCCGCCGCGCTGCTGAGCGGCGGTTTCCTCTTCGCCGTGGCCAGCATGGCGCTCAAGGCGCGCCACCGCCCGGTGGTGACCGGCGCCGAGCAGCTGGTCGGCAGCGAGGCCGAGGCGCTGGAAGACTTCGTCGGCCAGGGACACGTGCGGGCCCACGGCGAGATCTGGCAGGCGCAGGCCGCGGAGCCGGTGCACAAGGGTGAACGCCTGCGCGTGACCGGCCTCGACGGGCTGACGCTGCGGGTGGAAAAGGCGGGAGGGCCCGGAAGCCTGGGCCCCATCCTGACGCCGGGCACGCCTGCGGAGTGACGCGAGGACGGGAAGCGTGTCCATGAAAAAACGTAGAAAAACAGTTCGGGGCGCGGCGGCGCTGCCCACCTATCTTTGACACGAAGGAGCCTTCCATGCTGACTACACCCCTTCTGCTGATCCTGATCGTCCTGATCGTTTTTCTGGCGGCTTCCCTGAAGGTGCTGCGCGAGTACGAGCGCGCCGTGGTCTTCCAGTTGGGGCGCTTCTGGCGCGTCAAGGGCCCGGGCCTCATCATCCTGATCCCCATCGTGCAGCAGATGGTGCGGGTGGACCTGCGCACCATCGTCCTGGACGTGCCCACCCAGGACGTCATCTCGCGCGACAACGTTTCGGTCAAGGTCAATGCCGTGGTCTACTTCCGCGTGGTGGATCCGCAGAAGGCCGTCATCCAGGTGGAAAACGTCATGGCGGCCACCAACCAGTTCGCCCAGACCACCCTGCGCTCGGTGCTGGGCAAGCACGAGCTGGACGAGATGCTGGCGGAGCGGGACAAGCTCAACAAGGACATCCAGGACATCCTCGACGCCCAGACCGACGCCTGGGGCATCAAGGTCAGCAACGTCGAGATCAAGCACGTGGACATTCCCGACACCATGATCCGCGCCATCGCCCGGCAAGCCGAGGCCGAGCGCGAGCGCCGCGCCAAGGTGATCCACGCCGAGGGCGAGCTGCAGGCTTCCCAGACCCTGGTGAATGCGGCGAAGACCCTGGAAGAGGCGCCCATGGCCATCCAGCTGCGCTACCTGCAGACCCTCACCGAGATCGCCGCGGAGAAGAACTCCACCACCATCTTTCCGTTCCCCATCGAACTCATCAAGCCATTCATGGATCTGGGCAAGCGCACGGGGGAGAGGTAGCCGGGGCGCCGGATCCGTCGCCTCCATGCCGGCGGGGACGGGTCCGCGCGGCACGCGTTGCGGGCCGCTCTGTGCCGGCCCGGCAGGGGCCAAGCTCCCAAGCGCCAAAGCTCGCGTCTATCCCCTTCACCCATGCCGCGAAACCTTCCGGCAGGATCGGAGTGGGCGCCGGCATGGGCGCGCGATGCCCCCACAATCCGCCCGCCGCAAGCCACGTCCCATGCCGGCCATGGCCCGGAGTCGAAACTGTCCCCGCAATCGGATATGCTTGCCCAAACCATTCATCAGAGCGATGCCTATGGAAATTCTGCTTGCCAATCCCCGGGGGTTCTGTGCCGGCGTGGACCGGGCCATTCAGATCGTGGAGCGGGCGCTCGAAATGCTCGGGGCGCCGATCTACGTGCGACACGAGGTGGTGCACAACCGTCATGTGGTGGACGGGCTGCGCGCACGCGGCGCGGTTTTCGTGGAAGAGCTGGACCAGGTGCCCGACGGAGCCACGGTCATCTTCAGCGCCCACGGCGTTTCCCAGGCCGTGCGCGCCGAGGCCGAGCGGCGCGGGCTGCAGGTCTTCGACGCCACCTGCCCACTGGTCACCAAGGTCCACATGGAGGTCGTCCGCTACAGCCGCGAAGGGCGGGAGATGATCCTTATCGGCCACGCCGGCCATCCCGAGGTGGAAGGCACCATGGGCCAGGCGGCGCCGGGCAGCATGCATCTCGTGTCCGAAGTGGCGGACGTGGAGAGATTGCGGGTCCGCGATCCGGACAATCTGGCCTACATCACCCAGACAACCCTCAGCATGGACGACACGGCGCAGGTCATCCAGGCCCTGCGTAGCCGCTTTCCCAAGATCGTCGGGCCCAGGAAGGACGACATCTGCTACGCCACCCAGAACCGCCAGGATGCGGTCAAGCGGCTGGCGGAAGCGGTGGACGTGCTGCTGGTGGTGGGCGCGCCCAACAGCTCCAATTCCAACCGCCTGGCGGAACTGGGTGCGCGCCTGGGCAAGGCGGCTCATCTGATTGAGGATGCCAGCCAATTGCAGCGGGGCTGGTTCGCGGGCGTGGCACGGGTAGGGATCACTGCCGGCGCCTCGGCCCCGGAAGCGCTGGTGCAAGGCGTGGTGGCCCAGCTGCAGGCCTGGGGCGGTCAAGCGAGCCGGGAGGCGGAAGGCGTGCGGGAAAAGGTGGTGTTCAGTCTGCCGCAGGCGTTGGCGCGGAGCTGAACGGCTTGCCTTCGACCCCATCCTGAAGCAGCGTCTTTCCGCTTCACATCGGATTCCGGCTTCTTCCCGCAGCCTCATGTAAAAAGGGTGACCCCGCCGGGGCCACCCTCCCATCAAACCCGCTCTCCTCCGTGGCAGATCGCTTGTCCTGCACTCGCTAGAACAACTCGCGCCAGGAGATCGGCCGCGAGCCGCCGGCGCCGCCGCCGCGCTCCTTGACGGCCTCGATGCTGGTATCCGACTTGCTCATGTATTTGATCTCGGAGATGCCGCCCCCGCCCGCAGTGCCCGCGCCGATCACCGCGGGGCTGGCCGCCAGGCCCTGTCCCAGGGACAGGCCGGTCGGCACATCAGCGAAACCGCTTGGGGGATTGCTGACCAGATCCTTGTCGTCAAGCACGTTGTCCTTGTTGATGTCCATTTCCGGCTTGCTGAAGGAACTGCCGCTGGCGTAGTCCAGCACCATCAGCCAGCTCTTGCCGCCGCGTCCGCAGGCGCTGGAGTCCGGAATGAAGGTGGTGAAGAGCACTCGCCCGGCCACCACCTGGGGATTGGTGATGGAGCGCTCCCCGGCCGTGGGCAGATCGGTATACCAGCCCTTCTGGGTGTTCCAGTTGATGGGATTCTGTTCGGAAACGCGCACCAACTGGCCGCCGATGCTGACCGTGTCCAGCTGCTGTTCTTGCAGGTTTGGCGAGGTGGGCGTCGTGTTTCGATTGAAGGTGCCCAGCGCCGCGCCGCTGTCCCAGATGCCATAGAAGGTCTGCTGGTGGCTCGTGTCGGTAATGTCGGTACTTTCCAGATACTTGCCGGTGCCGAAATAGACCATGACGCCAGTCTTCGCAGGATGCTTGGGGTGGAAGGTGACGTCGGGCGCCGTGGTGATGGGCTGCGGATTGCCGAGGCTATCCGTGGCCTTGAACAGGGGTACGTTCTTGCCGGCGCTTTGATAGGCGACTTGCCACTTGTTCGGGTTGCTGTCCGACAGGTCGATCTTCCACATGTTGCCCTGCAGGTCGCCGGCATACACCGCATCGACCAGGTCCCAGCCATTGCTGGCCACGGCCGCCGGGCTCGCCAGGCCGTTGGGCAGATTGGTATCGCAGGCGGGACTGCTGCTGCCGCAGAGATCGATCTTCTTGAGCAGGACGCCGGTCTGGGCGTTCAGCACGTAGAGGTAGGGCTTGCCGTTACTGTTGTTGTAGCCGGAGCCGAAGATGACCACCCATTGCCAAGTGGTTCCCTGGGAGTTGCCGCGGAGCGGTACGACGACGGGACGGCTGAAGGTCTGTCCCAGGTCGGTATCGGTGAATTCCCACAGCACCTTGCCGGCCAGCGCGGCCTCGGTGGTGATGCTGGCGGGATCGGTGACATCCAGCGCATAGACGCTCTTGCCGCCGTTGTTGAGCCCGCCCACCAGGATGGTATGCCAGGAGTTGTCGCTGAAGGTCACGTCGCCGACGGCGGGAGAGCCGTCCACCAGGTACTGATGGGTGAAGTTGGTGTTCGTCAGGCCCGCGAGCTTGGGAAAGACGCCGTTGGGAACGAAGGCGAAGCGTTCCATGCCGGTGGCGGCATCGAAGGCGTGCAGGGCGCCGTCATTGCCCCCGACGTACACCATGCCGGGCCGGTTGGCGGCCGTGCCCGTGGTCTTGAACGCATAGTAGTTCTGGTAGTTGTAGAGGAAGGGCGGCTTGCCCACGTAGGCCGGCTGGCTGTCGATGATGTCGCCCAGGATGTGCTGGCGCGTCCGGAAGGGATTGCCTTCCTTGCTCTTGTCGCCGCGCAGGTAATCCAGGCGGGCGGCCCCTAGCTTGTCCGCCCCGTTGTTGTTCAGCAGGTTCTGCTGGCTGCTGGACAGGCTGTCCCAGCGGAAGGCCACCCCGGCATTGCTGCTCGGATTCCAAGTGGCCATGATGCGCTTGCTGTCCCAGCCGCCGTTGCCGGTCAGGCTGTCCAGTTCGCTCTGCGCGCTCCAGACGGGAGTGCTCTTGACCGCACCTGTGTTCTGATCGATGCCGTAGGCCCGCAGGTCGCCCACCCAGAAAGCGGAGTCGAAGCGGGCCTGATACAGGTGCGTGGTGGAGCTGATGCTGGTGCTGTTGAGGGATACCGCCGCGGCGGAGGCGGTGCGGCCGGCGATGTTGGCCAGATAGCTGTTCAGGGCGTTCAGCAGGGCCTGCGGATCCTTGGCGCTGAGGAACTGGCCGCGGCCGTTCACGGCGGCATGCCAGAGATCATCCACGGTGGTTTTGTCATTGGACGAAACGGCAGGCCAAGCGGGCGGGTTCTGGTACGGATCGACGCTGGAATCCAGGGTTCCGCTGACGCCGAAGCCGATGGTGAAGGTATCCATGTGCGGATTGCTGTTGGTTTCGTGCGTGCCGGGCGCCAGTTCGACCTGGCCTTCGGCCAGGTCGGGGCGCAGGTTTTCCTCATAGTATTTCATGGCGACGTCGGCCAGGGTGTCGCTGTGGTCGTCCTGGTAAGGTTTTCCCTTGCCATCGTCCACATTGCCCACGCCCGGGGAACCGCCGTTCCAGTAGCCGTCGGTCATCAGGATGGTGAAGTTCTGCTGGCAGGGCGCCGTGATGGGCGCATCGCTGTCCTTGGTCTTGAAGTACTCACCCACAGCCTGGAGCGAGGTGCGCAGGGGCGTGCCGCCGCTGGCCACCAGCCCGTACAGGGTGTTGAGGAGTTTGTTTTTCTGGGCCGTGCTGTTGGTGATCGTCGCCAGCGGCACCAGGATGGTGCCGGTGTTGTAGATGTCGGTCAGACCGACGCGCATGCCGGACAGGTTGGCGATGGCCGAACCGATGCCGTTCTTGGCGGCGTAGATACGCTTGCGGTAGTAGACGTACCAATTGGCGAAGTTTTGCATCTGCGCCGTGTTGCTGGGATCGATGGTGTTCAGGACATAGTCGCCGGTGCCGGCGGCGCCGCCCGTGTGGCTGGCGGTGGCAGGACTGACGCTATTCGGCAGCGTGTAGTAGACCGCGATGCCGCTTTGGGTCAGGTCGGTGGTGCCGGCTGCGGCGTCCATGGGGTCATTGGGAGCCGCTTTCGGGTTGGCGTTGCCGAAGGTCTTGGTATCCGTGCCGGGCCACGGTGTGTAGGTCACGTTGGGATTGTAGTAAATCGAGTTCCACTGATAGGAACGCGGACGGGGATCGCTGCTGGGCACGTAACCCAGTCCGTTGTTGAGAGGACCGGCGTTGTTGCTGTCGTTGTTGAAGATGTAGCCACCCCGGTTGCCCTTGTACCAGTACTCACCGCCGCGATACACCTTGTAGATGTTCTCGCTGGCCTCCACATAGCCGCTGTCGGTGTAGGGCGTCATCACCTCGGCGTCCATGGAGCCGCTGTCGTCGATGAGGAACATAACGTTGGGCTCCACCGCCTGCTTCAGGAACAGCGGGTCATTGGCCAAGGCCAGGTTGCTGGCGGCGCTGACGCGTCCGGTATCGGCCTGGTACAAGCCGAGAACCAGGGCGGCCAGAAAGGGGAGGAGGATGCGCGGGGCGCGCGCAGCGGCGAGTATTCTTTTGTTTTTCATCTGCTTGCCCTCAACCCTGTTAATACTGCATGCGATAGATGACCTGGACGAGGCTCGTGGTGCCGCGAGGGCCCTGCATCCGCGTGGTGACCCGATAGTAGAAGGGGGCGGAGGACGGTCGGTAGGATCCGCGCGTGAGGCTTTGCCCGCCGCCGGTCCCGGTATTGATCGGCCCCAGCGCCTCGACGATGTTCTGGGCGATGTCGCCGTTGTCCAGGACTTGCCTGCAGGGCGCGCTGCTGCAGACGGTGTCCCAGGCCACGGTGCTGATGTCCACCGGCACGGAGGCTGGCGGGTAGAACCATGTGGGCTGGCCTACCCCCTGCTCAGGGGGCAGGGTGGCCGCCGCCAAGAACTGCACCACGCCTTGCCGGCCGATCTCGGCACTTGCCAGCGTCTGGTCGCGGAAGCGCACGTTGCCGGCGATGTCCGTGTCCGTTTTGGCCAAGTACATGGCGGCGATGCCGGCCATCGAGAGTGCCAGCAGCACAACGATGGCGACCAGCAGCGTGGCGCCGCCTTCCGGATGATGCACGGAGCCTTTTTGGAATGTGTTCACGTCGTCTGATTGCCGAGGATGGGGTTGCGGAGAGGCACTTCCGTCACGAACAGTTGATGGCGGAAGTTGCGATCGGTGTTGGGCACGTCGTAAACCACGGCCGCATTGCCGCCCATGGCTGGCAGCAGGGTGATGCTCGCCGGACTGTTGTAGTCCCGGTCCGGCAGGCTGGCCCGCGCCAGCAGGGCGATGCGCACCGTGCGTATCTGCCCGCCGCTGGCGGCAAACCAGCCGCCGCCGGTGGGGCGGGCATAGGCATCCACGGCGTTGTCGCCGTTGGTGTCCATGCCGTAGAGCACCTGCAGGGACACGATGCCGCGGGCCACCGGCGTGGTGGTGCCCGTGTTGACGTTGGTGACCATCAGTGTCGGAGTGGGGTCAGGCTGGCCAGCGACGGTGGAGTTGGGGGCGATGCTGTACCGGTTGTTGACCATGCTGCCCATGTTGTAGAGCGTGACGCCGTTGGCGGCCACGTAGCCGCTTGCCGGGAAGATGCTGAAGCCGCCCGCGGGATTGTAGGGGGCCGAGACCCCCGGGTTGTGCTGCAGCTTCAGCGCGGCCTGCTGCACCTGGGTGACCTGGACCAGCGTGCAGGTCTTGCCCGGCTCGTTGAGGATGACCAGGTCGCCTTCCTGGAAACCCGCCGTGGAGGCCACGATCAGCTCTGCGGAAGAATTCGGCATGTCGCCGTTCAACTGGGTGGCGGGCAGCCCGCCGTTGGCGGAGGTGCTGTACAGGATGGTGAGCTGATCGCTGCCGCCGGGCCCGCTGATGGGGGTGGCGGGCGCCGGATCGGCCGACACGATGGGCATCAGGGTATAGGCCGGAATGTTCGGTGGGGTGCGGTTGGCATTGTAGGACACCAGTTGGCAGCCCAGATTGCCGCCCAATCCGTAGCCGGCCATGCGCACGTCGCGCTCGAGCATGGCCATGGCGATGCGCGCCTGTTGCCACAGATCCGCCGTTTCATTGCTGCGCCGCTGCTGGCTTTCGGACTGAATGAAGATGCTGTAGATGGCTACGGACGCGAGCAGGGAGACCACCAAGGCGACCATGAGCTCGACCATGGTGAAGCCTTGGTCATGGCGCAGGCTGCCATGAGTGCGCGACGGACGACTGGACAGGGACATGACGTCAATTCCCGATTTGGGTGGTAAGGGCATGACTGCGCTGGCCGGTGCGGCTCTGCCAAGAAACCGTGACCGTGACCTGCGTGCCGTTGACCGCGATTTGCCCCTGCCCTTGGGGCAGTTGCCTTTGCACATCGTCCCGCCAAGTGCTGGCATTGGCGGCAACGATGGCGGGCGAGGACGGCAGGCTCGCCTGGGTGTCGAGGTTGTGGTAGGCGGACAGCGCCGTGGCGGTCGGGGTACCCCACATCATGCCGACCATTTCGTTGGCCAGCAGGTTGGCTTGGGTGATGTACTGGGAATCGGTCGTGGCGCGCACGGCGGCGACCTGCAAGGCCGCCAGTGCCAGCAGGCCGAAAGCGAAAATGGCCATGGCGATCATCACTTCGATGAGACTGAAGCCGGATTGTGGGGAAGGGGGGTTATGGCTCATGTCTGTGTCTACAGGCGGCAAGTCCAGGAACTGGGAGATTGGGCGATGCAGGTGACGATGCGGCCGCCCGTGCCAACCACGAGCAGCCATCGCTGGGTGGTCGGCGTCGTCGTAAAGCCGTAGGTGCCGTTGCCCACGTTGGCGAGATTGCCGAAAGGCGCGAAGACGGGCAGGTTGGGCGTGCCGTTCGCCGCCAAGGCCGTATTGCTGCCGAATCGTGCCCGGAACTCCGCGTTGCCGAACTGGCGCAGGGTCAGGTCACCTGCATCCAGAGTGCTGCTGTTGTTGCGGTCCACGAAGACCGTCCAACCGGACGCGTTGGCGGCAGTGGCGATTTCCACGCCCACCCGCTGGTTGCGCTTGATCGCTTCGGCCCGCGCCCATTGCAGGTCCTGCTGCAGCTGCGCGGCCGCCGCGCGGATCTGGCCGTTGGCACGCGATTCGGCGAACATGGGCAGGGCCAGCGCCAGAAGGATGCTGCCCACGGCCAAGGCGATAGCCAGTTCCACCAAAGTGAAACCGGCGTCGTAGCGGACGCATTTTTCAAAACGCGTGTGGATCATGGCCTGCGGTCTTGTCGTTATAGGTAATCGGCAGTCACCCTCGTTATGCAAAAAGCGCGCCTGACTTAGGGCGTTGGGTCGGCTATGCTCTGCAAGTTTTTGAGTTAGTATAAAAATCAGAAAGCGACAAGCTTGGTCCATCAAGAGGGTGTGTGTGACAAATTCCGTCAGCAGGGGAGGAGGCGGCGCTTGGCGGCGCTGGATGCGCGGCGTGGCGTATCTGGTCATGGTCCTGTGGTCCGGCGTGGCCGGCGCGGTGGAGGTGCGCTTTACCGTGGCGGGAGAGGGCCTGCCGGCGGAGGTGCGCGATGACCTGCAAAAAAACATGGCGCCGGTGCAGATCGGCGATGTGACCCAGGAGCTGGGCAGCGCCCGCCTGGCCGCGGACGAGCGGCTGCGCAATGCCCTGCAAGTGTATGGATACTACGGCTCGCAACTGGAGCTGCGCACCGAGGCCGTGAGCGAGAGCGAGTACGTCCTGCATTACACCGTCATTCCCGGCACGCGCATCCACGTGAGCGACGTGGCGCTGGCGGTTCGCGGGCCGGGGGCTGAGCTGCCCGTCTGGGACAGGCTGCGGCAGGAGTTTCCGCTGCGGCAGGGGGACGTGCTGCGCCAGGACACCTATGAGCGCGCCAAGGCCCAGTGGCTGTCCGCTGCCCAGGATGCCGGCTACATCGATACCGAGTTCAGCCGGCATGTGCTGGCCATCGACCGGGAGCAGGGCACCGCGCGCATCGAGCTCACGCTCGATACCGGCACCCGCTACGTATTCGGCGAGGCCACCTTCGACGGCGCGGCCGACTATCCGCGGCGCTTCCTGTACCGCTATCTCGCCTTCAAGCCCGGCCAGGTCTTCTCTTATCAGAAGTTGTCCGATACCCAGCTCAACCTGCTGAACGCCGACCGCTTCGCCAATGTTTCCGTGACGCCGGATCGCGAGGCCGCCCAAGGCGAGGTGATGCCGGTCCGCATCGCCCTGGAATCCCTGAAACCCAAGCGGTTTCGCAGCGGCGTGGGCTACGGCACCGACACCGGGGCGCGGCTGACGGCCCGTTATGATGATCTCAATTTCCGCCATTCGGCCAACGAGCTGCACCTGGCCAGCGATGTTTCCGAGCGCCGGCTCGGCCTGGCCGGGCGCTTCGTCTGGCCCAGCTATCGCGATTACCGCAGCTTCACCAGCCTGCAGAGCACCTTCCAGCGCGAGGAGTTGGACACGTACACGACCCGTCTGTTCGGGGTGACGCTTGAGCGGGCCCGGGGCTTCTCCAGCACGCTGATCGGATCGGCCTTCCTGACTTACCAGAACGAGATCTTCAGCTTGGGGCTGCAGCGGGGCCACTCCATCCTGATCATGCCCGGCGTACGCGTGCAGCAGACCCGCCTGGACCAATTGCTGCGGCCCCGCAAGGGCTATCGCTACGACGTGACCCTGCGCACCAGCTACACCGGCTGGGGCTCGAACACCGACTTCGTGCAGCTGGCCGGCCGCGGCGAGGCGCGCCTGCCCCTGGGCAGTCGCGACCGCATCGTGCTGCGCTCGGAGTTGGGTGCGACTTGGCAGCATCAGGGCACCATCCTCGATCTGCCGCCGTCGCTGCGCTTCTTCGCCGGCGGCGACCGCAGCGTGCGCGGCTACGACTACCGCTCCCAGGGGCCGCGCGATGCCGGCGGCTTCGTGGTGGGCGGCCGCCACCTGCTGACCGGCAGCGTGGAATTCCAGCACGACATCGGCGGCATGTTCGGCGCGGTGGTGTTCTACGACGCCGGCAATGCCTTTGATACCTTCGCCGACATGAACGTGCTGCAAAGCGCCGGGGTCGGCGCGCGGGCCTACACGCCCATCGGCCCCCTGCGTCTGGATCTGGCGCACCCTCTCGGGGATCCGTCGGCCCGCAACTTCCGCATCCATTTTTCCGCCGGGGTGAGCTTTTGAAGCGCCTGGTCATCTATTGGGTGATCTTCCTGGGCCTGCTGCTCGCGGCCATGGCGGGCTGGCATTGGCTGTGGCAGACCCCCGCGGGTGCGCGCTGGGCGGTGGCGCAGCTGAGCCGGGTGGCACCCTTGCAGGTCGATTCGGTGGAGGGGCGGCTGGCGGATCGGCTGCGGCTGCGCGGCGTGCGCCTGCAGGCCGGCCAGATGGAAGTGGCCGTGCATCAAGTGGACATGCTGTGGCGTCCCAACGCCCTGCTGCTCGGCAGCGTGCATGTCGCCTGGCTGGAGCTGCGCGGGCTGCGTATCGAGGACGATCGGCCGGAGGTCAAGGAGGCGCCCACCTTTCGGGTGCCGGCGCTGCCCGCTTGGCTGACCGGCCGGCGCATCGCCGTCCACCGTCTGCGCATCAGTGATCTGCACTACGCCAAGGGACGGCGGCCCGTCTACCGGCTGGATGAGCTGACGGCCTCGCTGCGGCTGCGGCGCAGCGTCCTGCAAGCCCGGGACGTCCGGCTGCGTGATCAGTTCGGACGCATCATCGGCAGGCTGCGGCTCGGCTTGGACGAACCGCTGCTGCAAAGCCAGGGGATGTGGCAGCCGCTGAAGCCGGGGCTGCTGGATGCGTTTTACTGGACGGTGGACTGGGAGAGCCGGGACCAGAACCTGGCCGGGCCGGCGCATCTGGTCATGCACGGTCCGGGCCGCACCCTGGGCGTCTGGAGCGGGCAGTGGGTCGTCGAGCCGCATGCCGTGCGCCTCGTGCAGACCCGCTTCCGCTGGGCCGGCATGCCGGGTCCCCTGTGGCTGCTGGGGCGCCTGGACTTTCCGCAGGGCGACCCGCAGATGGATGTCCGGGCCGTCGCCGACTGGCATCTGGGCGAAGTCGCGCCGCAGCTGCGGGATACCGGATTGGTCTGGCAGGCCCATCTGCGCGGCTGGCTGGACAATTATGCCGGTCGGGTGGCAATCAGCAGCAAGGGCGCCGACTGGCGCCAGGCCGTCCTGTATGGGTCGGTGGCCGGCAATTTGCAGGGCCTGCGCGCCAGCAAGCTCCAGGGGCGCGTACTGGGCGGCCAGGTGCGGGGTGAGGTGGCCGTGTCCTGGCAGGAGGCCATGCGCGCGGCGCTGAGCATGCGTTTTTCGGATCTCGACCCGGCCCTGGTGGCGCCGGCCTGGCCCGGCGATCTGAATGGTTCCCTCGTGCTCAGCGGCGGCGGCCGGGGCCTCTTTGATCGCGGCGACTTCGTGCTGGAGCTCGCGGAGAGCCGCTTGCACCAGCAAAACTTTCAGGGCCGCATCGCGGCGGACTGGGACGGGCGGGATCTGCGTATCGCCCAAGGGCATGTCTACGGCCCGGGCATGGATATCCGCGGCCAGGGCCGCCTCGCGGAACGCCTGAATGTGGCAGTGGCCCTGACCGAGCTGGGGCGCTTGTCGCCACAGGCCGCGGGCAACCTCCGGGCCGCGGGCTGGGTGCGCTATCGCGCGGGGGCTTTGGCGCTCGACTTCAGCGGGCGGGGCACGGATCTGGGCTACGGCGAGATTCGCGCCGCCAGCGCCCGCGTCGAGGGCAGCATGCAGAACGGGCTGGCCGGGCCCCTGCGGGCCGGCCTGGCGCTGCGGGGACTGCGCTACGGCGGTTATGCCCTGCAACAGGTCGAGGCAGCGATGGACGGGACTCTCGAGCAACAACGCTGGCGCGCGCGCGCCGCTTGGCCGGCGGGTGCGCTGAGCCTGGCCGCCGAGAGCGCCCGGCAGGGCAAGACCTGGATGGATGCCTGGCAGTTGCGCCTGGGGACGCTGACCCTGTCTGACCGCCAGACCGGCCGCTGGCAGCTGCCGGCGCCCGCGACGATTCTGTTCGACCCGGGCGACAGGCTTCGCATCCCAATGCTCCGGCTCAGCAATCAGGCGGCCGGGTGGCTGCGGCTCGATGCCGACCTGCGTCTGCAGCCCCTGATGGGGCAGTTCGATGCCGCCTGGCAGGGCGTGCCCATTCTGCCCGTCTGGTTCCCCGAGGACGCCGCCGCCACGGTGCAGGGTCGCCTCTCGGGCCGGCTGCAGGGCCGGATCCTGCCCGAGCAGCGCCTGGACCTGCGCGGCAATGCGGCCATCGAGGCCGGCACCCTGCGCCTGCAGGGGCCGGGCGGCGCGAGCGTCATGTCGATCCGCACGGCGCAAGCCCGATTTGCCTGGGCCGGCGAGCGCCTGCAGGGCGACGCGCTGCTGGACCTGGCCGATGCCGGACGGGCAGACGGCCGGCTCGATCTGGCCTTGCCGGCGCGCCTGCCGCTGACGAGTTCACTGGCAATGGTGACCGGGCGCTTCGGCCTGTCCGTGCAGGACATGCCCGTCCTGCCCGTCTGGTTTCCCAAGGGCGCCGCGGCCATGGTGCAGGGGCGTATGTCGGGGAACGTGCAGGGACAGGTGCTGGCCGGCCAGCGCCTGGACTTGCGCGGCGAGGCCGCGCTGCGCGGGGGAAGCTTGCAGGTCAGGCGGCCGCAGGGTGAATTGGTCGCCCAGGTCCGCACCGCCCAGGCCCAGTTCGCGTGGGCCGGCGAGCGCCTGCAGGGTGCGGCGCGCCTGGATCTGGCGGATTACGGGCAGGCCAGCACCCAATTCACCCTGCCGCTGCCGGCGCGGTGGCCGCTGGCCCCGGTCCCCGGCGGCCCGCTGCGCGTCACCGGCAACTTTCGGGTGAGCGAGCAGGGCCTGCTGTTGGTAGCCATGCCGGGCATCGTGCAGGAGGGGCGCGGCGACCTGCGCGGCACGCTGGACATCGGCGGCACCTGGGCTCAGCCCCGCCTGGGCGGAGACGTGCGTCTGAGCGGGGCCGCCGCCTTCGTGCCCAGCGCCGGCGTCTATGTCAGCGACATCGGCGCACGCCTGGTCCTGGCCGGCGACAGCCTGCGGCTGAGCGAGCTGCACGCCCGTTCCGGCGACGGCACCCTGGGCGGCGGCGGCACGATGAGGCTGCAGGGCTTCCGCCCGGCCGCCTACAGTTTCACCATCACCGGCGAAAATTTCCGTGCCATCGATCAGCCGGAGATCGAGGCCAGCGTGTCGCCGCGTCTGCAGGTGCAGGGTGCCGATGGGCGGATCCAGGTGCGCGGCGAGGTGCTGGTGCCCCATCTGCTGCTGACCGGCACCAGTCCGGGCGGGCTGCGGCCCAGCAATGACGTGGTCTTCGTCGACGAGCCGGTGCGCCAGGACGGCGCTTGGCTCCAGGGCGTCGATCTGCGCGTGAGCCTGGTGCTGGGGCGCGACGTCTGGGTGCGGGCGCAAGGCGCTTCGGCACGCCTGGACGGCAGCCTCCTGGTCAGCCTGCAGGGTGCCGCCGAACCGCAGGCCAGCGGGCAGATCCGGGTGGCGGAGGGTTCGTACGAGGGTTATGGGCAGAAGCTGAGCATCGAGCGCGGGCTGGTCACTTTCAGCGGCGCCCTGCAGCACCCCAGCCTGAACGTGCGGGCAATACGCAAGGTGGAGAACGTCACGGCGGGCATTTTGATCACCGGGGTGTGGCCCAAGCCCAACACGGTGCTGTTTTCCAACCCACCCATGCGCGATGCCGACATCCTGTCCTACATCGTGCTCGGCCGCCCCATGGCCGCCGGCGGCGGTGAAAGCAACCTGCTGGCCCAGGCCGCGGGCGGGCTGCTGAGCCTGGGCGAGGCGGCCCAGCTGCGCAAATCCCTGCAGAGCGGCCTCGGGCTCGATACTTTCGACATCAGCCCCGGTGCCGGCTTCGACCGGTTTATGGTAACTTTGGGCAAATACATCAATCCCCGCATCTATGTCAGCATCGGCCGTGCCATCTTCACCAACGACATGGTGGTACGCGGGCGCTACCGCATGACCCGCAACTGGGAGGTGCAGGCGGAAAGCGGCACCCAGCAGAGCGGGGTGGACCTCTTCTACACCGTGGAGATGCGTTGAACAAGGAAGTGCATGAAGCACGACACGGCAGTTTCGCCTGACGCAGTGATCGTCGGTGCGGGCGTCATCGGCATGTTGACCGCCCTGCATCTGCATGAAGCCGGCCTGCGCGTGACCCTGCTGGAGCAGGGGAGCGGTCCGGGGCGCGAAGCCTCGTGGGCCGGGGGAGGCATCGTCAGCCCGCTCTTCCCGTGGCGTTATCCCGATTCCGTCAATCAGTTGGCCGCCTACGGACAGCGCCATTATCCCGCCCTGGCGGCCGCTTTGGCGCAGGCGACGGGCATCGATCCCGAATACCAGCCTTGCGGCCTTTTGATGCTGGATACGCCGGAGCAGCCGCTGAACGAGGCGGCCGAGGCCTGGGCTCGACGCTGGCACGTCGTTTCGCAATCCATGGTTGACGCCGATCTGACGCGGATCCAGCCGGGCATCCAGCCCACCGGCCGGGCCCTGTGGTGGCCCGAGATCGGACAGATACGCAACCCGCGCCTGGTCAAATCCCTGGCTGCCCGCCTGCAGCAGCTGAAGATCCCGGTTCACAGCGACACCGCCGTGCGGGATATCCGCGTCCGCGCCGGCCGACTGCAGGCGCTGGCGACCAGCCGCGGCACCCTGTCGGCCGGACAGGTGCTCGTCACTGCCGGCGCCTGGAGCGGCCAGCTCCTCGCCGGGCTTGGGCGGCCGCTCCTGGTAGAGCCGGTGCGCGGGCAGATGATCCTGCTGCGCGGCCAGCCTGGCCGTGTGCGCACCATGGTGCTGGCCGGGGCCCACTACCTGGTGCCGCGCCGCGATGGCCGCATCCTGGTGGGCAGCACGCTGGAGCGGGTGGGCTTCGACAAGACCCCGACGGCGGAGGCCGCCGAACTGCTGCTGGGCAAGGCGGTCGCCCTCATGCCCGAACTCGGCGAACTCGCGATCGAGCATCACTGGGCCGGACTGCGCCCGGGATCGCCGGTGGGCGTGCCCTACATCGGTCCCGTGCCGGAAGTGGAAGGGCTCTTTGTTTGCGCGGGCCACTTCCGCAACGGCATCGTCATGGCGCCGGGCTCGGCGGCGCTGATCGCCGCCCTGCTGCTGCAGCGCACTCCGCCGCTGGATCCCGCGCCTTACGCGTTGAACCGGAGCGCGGTCGAGGAGTCTATAGTTTGATTTCGACAATTTTAAAGCAAGTATGATTTTCGCTGGCTGAAAGTTGTGAAATGAATTTATAATGCTCAACCTTGCTAAGGTGGAAGTGATGATGAATAGCGAGACCTTGACCAAGCAGGACGTCGTCGAATTTCTGCGCAGTGCCAACGTCAATCCCACCAGTCAGCGGGTGGAAGTGGCCTACGCCTTGTTCTCCGCGGCCGCCCACCTGTCCGCCGATGAAATCATGCAGCGGGTGAATGCCGAATACCCGGTGGTTTCCAAGGCCACGGTCTACAACACCCTCGGCCTGCTGGCGCAGCAGGGCCTCATCCGCGAAGTCATCGTCGAGCCCGGCAAAGTCTTCTACGATCCCAACACGTCGGCCCATCACCACTTCTACGATGTGGAAAGCGGCCGGCTCGAGGACATCCCCGCCCATTCCCTGGCTTTGCCCGATCTGCCGCCGCTGCCCGCGGGCGTGGTGGTGGAGCGGGTGGACGTGGTGATCCGCGTCCGCCGCGAATAGCGCTTGCCTGGGCGCCGGAATCACAATAAACTTGCTCCCGCGCCGTTGTAGCTCAGTTGGTAGAGCAACTGATTCGTAATCAGTAGGTCGGTGGTTCGAATCCACTCAACGGCACCACTTGAAAAATCCTCTGGCTGTTCTATTACTTCCCGAGCCGGGCTCTCTTTCTGGGTGCCATGCTGGCACCGTCCTCGGTCAATCATCCTGATTCCAGGCCTCCAGGGGCCGGACCAACCTGCATCGAGCGGGGTACAATTTGATGGAATTCAAGCCTCATGCTTTCCAGGCTTTGCTCTTCCTGCCGCTGCTTGCGCTTTTTCCGCTGTCCGCGCAGGCGCTCAACGCTCCCGATCCGATTCCCACCTCTGTCTACCAGGGCAAGCTGAAAGCCGTCTTCACTGGCGACACCTTTCGCCTGTCGGTGCAGGGCGGGCCGGTGGAACTGCCGCTGGCGGTGGTGGATGCGCCCGACTACGCCAGGGATGCCGGCGCGCCGACCAAGCGCGCATCCGCATTGGATTTTGGCAAGGGAGCTGATGTTGCCAGGCAGCAGTACGATCAGTTCGGCCGGCAGGCCAATGCCGAGCTGGAAGCGGGCACTGAAGCGCTGAAAAACGGCGTACTGAGCGCCGGCGCCTCGCTGGCGGCCTTTTCCGCGCCGCTGCTGGCCGGCTGGAACTCCCACGTCGGCGCTGCCAGCCTGTGGAATGACTGGTCCCCGGCCTCGGTGTGGGAGCGCTATCTGAAGCCGGCCAAGGTCTCGCTGGAACAGAAGGTGCGCGGCAACAGCAACCGGGGACACCTGTACCGGCATCCGTTGCCGGCCAAGCTGGGACTGGGCGGGGGCAGCTAGCGGACGGGCCCTAGCGGACGGACCTTAGAACTTCAGCACCAGCACGGCGCCGAGCAGCAGCGCGGCTCCCAGCCCGCGCCAGACGTTGAAAGGGTGGGCGGCAAAGCCGACCAGCCCGAAGTGATCCAGCAGCAGGGATGCGAGCAGCTGGCCCGCGACGACGAGGGCCACCAAGGTGGCCGCCCCCAGCCGGGGAGCCAGGATCACCGAGGCGGCCACATAGAGTGCTCCCAATACCCCGCCCATCCATGCCCATGCCGGGACGGCGAGCAGCGCGCCCAGCGTGGGCCATGGCAGCCGCAAAGTCGTTGCGTACAGCAGCAGAATGAGTGTGCCCACCCCGAAAGAAGCCAGCGCCGCGAGCACGGCGTGCCCGAGCCAGTCGCGCAGCTGCGTGTTGATCCCGATCTGGAAGGGCAAGGCTGAACCCACCAGCAGCGCAATGCCTGCGTAAAGATATTTCGTGGACATGGATTTTCCGGCTCGACCTGATCGACTCGCCTGGCTACAGCTTAAGGGTGGACGGCCTGGCGCAACAGGAACTTTCGCCGGGAGCGAAGCTTTGCAAGGGGGATATAGGATATCGACCGGGGCGCGCGCGGCTTGGACGGCCGCTGGGAAAAGTGGCGCTCCCAAGGGGGTTCGAACCCCTGTTACCGACGTGAGAGGCCGGTGTCCTGGACCACTAGACGATGGGAGCGGCGAGTCGTTCATTATATGAATATTCGCGCCTTTGGCAAGGGGCCCGGAGTCGCTCCGGCGCCTTCCGAGTGCGCCGATGGTCCGTTTCCGCAAAAAAGGTGGATTTGGTGTAAACTTTTAATCCTTGGAGCGCTCGCCAGCGTTCGCATCGGCACGGGTTTGCACAGACAGGATAAAAGTCTTGGTTTCTTTGAAAGAGTTCATAGGTGAGAGCGGGGAGCAGAAAGCGGCGTCGCCACAAGGCGCTCCGGCGCCCCGGGACGAAGCGGCTCCGCCGATCATCCCGCGGGCCGAGCACGGCATCTCCCGCAAGCAGATCAGCCAGGCGGCCCTGCGCGTGCTGTACGGGCTCAAGGACGCCGGTTATCAGGCTTATCTGGTGGGCGGCGGCATCCGCGATCTGCTCCTGGGCCGCGAGCCGAAGGACTTCGACGTCACCACCGACGCGCGACCGGAGGAGGTGCGGCGGATCTTTCGCAACTCTCGCCTGATCGGGCGCCGCTTCATCCTGGTGCACGTGCACTTCCAGGGCGAGATCATCGAGGTGGCCACTTTCCGGGGCAGTGGCGCTTCTCCGGCACTGGACGACGAAACGCCCGAGGAGGGCGAGGATCAGCGCGAGCTCATGGTCCAGGACGAGAGCGGGCGGTTGCTGGCGGACAACGTCTACGGCAACATGGAGGAAGACGCCTTTCGGCGGGACTTCTCGGTCAACGCCCTGTACTACAACATCGCCGACTTCTCGCTCGTGGACTACGTGGGCGGCCTGGAAGACCTGCGCGCCGGCCGCCTGCGCGTCATCGGCGATCCGGCCAGCCGCTACCGCGAGGACCCGGTGCGCATGCTGCGCGCGGTGCGCTTTGCCGCCAAGCTCGGTTTTCGCATGAGTCCGGAAACCGAGGCGCCGCTCAGAGAGCTTGGCCATCTGCTGCGCGACGTGCCGCCGGCCCGCCTCTTCGATGAAACCTTGAAGCTCTTCCTCAGCGGCCACGCGGTCGAGAGCTACGAACTCCTGCGCCACTACGACCTGTTCCAGCATCTCTTTCCCGCCACCGAGGCGGCCTTGGCGCAGGAGGTGCAGCACTTTCCGCTGGTGCTGCTGATGCAGGCCCTGGCCAACACGGACGAGCGGGTGCAGATGGGCAAGGCGGTCACCCCGGCCTTCCTCTTCGCCGCCCTGCTGTGGGAGCCCGTGCGCCTGCGTGCGGCCGAGCTGCAGGCAGCCGGCCTGCAGGACGGCTTGGCGTTGCAGCAGGCGGCCACCGAGGTGGTGCAGGAGCAGATCGGGCGCGTGGCGATCCCCAAGCGCTTTTCCGTGCCGATGCGCGAGATCTGGGAGCTGCAGCCGCGCTTCAGCCGCCGCGGCGGACGCCGCCCGTTTGCGCTGCTGGCTCATCCGCGCTTTCGCGCCGCGTATGATTTTCTGCTGCTGCGCGCGGCCAGCGGCGAGGCGGACGAGGCCCTGGCCCAGTGGTGGACCGCCTTCCAGGAGGCCGACGACGCCGGTCGCGGCGAACTGGTGCGCACTGCCAAGCACAGCGCGGGCGCCGAGGAGGGGCCGGCCGGTCCGCTCAAGCCCAAGCGCCGTCGCCGGCGGCGCCCGCGTCCGGCGCCGGAGTCGAGTGCTTCGTGACTGTCGAGGGCAGCATGCCGCCCGTGCCCGGCTGCGGCGAGGACGAGCCGCACGGCGGGCCGCGCTGCCTGATCGCCACCCACCAGCAGGCCGACCTGGATGGCTTTGCCTCTCTGCTGGCCGCCAGCCTGCTGCACCCCCACTGCCTGCCGGTACTGCCCGGCGGCGCCGGCGCAGAACTGCGCCGCCTGCTGGCCGAGCGTCCGCACTTGGCCGAGCGCATCCATGCCCTTGACGCCGTCGAGCTGGATCAGGTGACGTGCCTGGTGCTGGTGGACTGCCGCCAGGCCGAGCGCATCGGTCCCCTGCGCGGCCTGGCGGCGGATGAGCGGGTGCGGGTGCTGAGCTATGATCATCATCCCGCCCAGCCGGGCGACGTCGAGCGCGGCGAGCACGTGAGCGGCGCCACCGGCGCCAACTCGACCCTGCTGGTGGAGTGCCTGCGCGCGCAGGAGCTGGAGCCCAGTCCCGAGGAGGCCACCCTGCTGGCTCTGGGCATTTTCGAGGATACCGGCGGGTTGACCTATGCGGGCGTGAGCCCGCGTGATCTGCAAGCGTTGGCCTGGCTGCTGGAGCGGGGAGCGGATCTGGTGTACGTAGGCCGCTTCCTGCGCCAGGAGCTGAGCGCGGAGCAGGTGCAGCTGCTGGACCGGCTGCTGGCGAACCAGCAGGCGCTGGAGGTCGGCGGCAAGCGCATCCTGCTGACGGCCGCCGTGGTGGATCAGTACATCGACGAGGCGGCGGTGGTGGTCAGCCGCATGCTGGACATGGAGCGCCCCGAGGCCATCTTCGCGTTGCTGGCCCAAGGACCGCGCATCTCCGTGATCGCGCGCGCCGCCGGCGACGGCGCGGTACCGGTGCACGAAATCGCCCAGACGCTGGGCGGTGGCGGCCATCCGATGGCGGCGGCGGCGACGCTGCGCAACGTGACCCTGGCGGAGGCTGAGGAGCAGGTGCTGGCGGCCATCCACCAGCGCCTGTCCGCGCCGCCGCGGGCCGAGGACATCATGGCGCGCCCGGTGCACTCGGCGGCCGCCGGCTGCACGGTGGCGGCGGGACTGGCCCTGCTGGGCCGCTACCCCCACCGCGGCATGCCGGTGCTGGACGAGCAGGGTCGCCCCGCCGGCTACGTGCACCGGCGCCTGCTGGAAAACGCGCAGCGGCACGGGCTCGGCGACCGGCCCCTGGCGGACTATGCCGAACCGCTGCCGATCATCGCCCAGGACAGCCGCCTGGCCGCCGTGCGCGAGGTCCTGCGCCACTCCCCGACGCCCATGCTGGGCGTGGTCGACACGGCCGGCCGGCTGAGCGGCGTCATCACACCGGCGGACCTGCGCCATCTGGAGCTCACCCACGCCCTGCCGCCGTCCCACCCCTTAGGCCCGCGCAACCTGGCCCGGCGCCTGCGGGGCCAATGGGGCGAGCGCCGCACCCGGCGCCTGCGCGAGTTGGGGCAGGCGGCGGCGGAGATCGATCTGCGCGCTTATCTGGTGGGAGGCAGCGTGCGGGACCTCCTGCTCAACCAGAGCACCCAGGATCTCGACGTGGTGGTGGAGGGCGCGGCGCCGGCGCTGGCCCGCCGCCTGCAGGAGCGCACGCCCGGCGTGCGGGTGGTCACCCATGCCGCCTTCGGCACCGCGACCCTGATCTTTCCCGACGGCGAGCGCCTGGACCTGGCCAGCAGCCGCGTGGAGCACTATGCCGCCCCGGCGGCCCTGCCGATGATCGAGCTGGGCGGCATTCATGCGGATCTGTGGCGGCGGGATTTCACCATCAATGCCATGGCCATGGACATTCATCCGGCCCGCTTCGGCGATCTGCTGGATCCCTATCATGGTCTGACCGACCTGCGCGAGCGGCGCATCCGCATCCTGCACAGCCTGTCCTTCGTGGAGGATCCCACGCGCATCCTGCGGGCGGTGCGCTTCGAGGCGCGCTTGGGTTTTTGCATGGACGAGCAGAGCCAGCGCCTCGCCCTGAACGCCCTGCATCTGGGTGTCTTCGAGCAGTTGTCCGGCGCGCGCCTGTGGCGGGAGCTGCGTTATCTCTTCGATCTGCCCCAGGCCGCGGCCGCCTGGGAGCGGCTCGGGCGCCTGCACCTGTGGACGGTGCTGCGCGGGGAGCCGGCCAAGGATCCCACCCTGCTGCTGGCGCGCGGCAAACGCGCGCTGGAAATGCTGCAGTGGTACCATTTACTATTCCGACCCGAAGCGGTGCGGCCCTGGGCGGTGCTGCTGCGGGTGTTGCTGGGCGATCTGGCGGAGCCCGCCCTGCGCCGGCGCCTGCACGAGTTCCAGCTGGCGGCGCGCGATGCCTCTGTGCTGCTGGCGGACCTGCGGCAGCTGCGTCCGCTGGCGCAGCGCCTGCGGGAGCGCCTGGAGCCGTGGCCGCGCTACCAGGCGCTCGCTCCCGTGAGTCTGGAGGGACTGCTGGCTCTGATGGCCTGGAGCGACAATGAGCTGTTGCGCGAGCAGGTTTCGGACTACATCCAGCATCAGTATGATTTGGCCTTGCCCCTGGACGGCGCGGACCTCCTCGCCCTGGGCGTGCCGCAGGGACCGCGCATCGGCGAATGGCTGCAGTGGCTGCGCCGGGCCGTGGTGGAAGGGCGGGTGCAGGACAGGGAGACGGCGCAGCGGTGGATCAGACAGGGCTTGCAGCAGGAAACACAAAGTCCGTAGCGGGGCCGGTCACGGCGTGGATCGGCTTGGGCAGCAACCTGGCGGACCCGGTGCAGCAGGTCAGAAGGGCGCGAGAGGCCCTGGCGCGGCTGCCGGATACGCGCCTGCACAAGTGCTCGCACCTGTACCGCACCCGGCCGGTGGGCGGCGTGGCGCAGCCGGATTTCATCAACGCCGTGGCCGGCATCGTCACCGGGCTGTCGCCCGAGGCGCTCTTCGCCGCCTTGCTGGAGATCGAGGCGCGCGCCGGGCGCTGCCGCGCCCGGGAGACCCGCTGGGGGCCGCGCACGCTGGATCTGGATCTGTTGCTCTTCGGCGATCTGGCGCTGCGCTCGGGCGATCTGGAGATCCCGCATCCGCGCCTCGGCGAGCGAGCCTTCGTGCTGGCGCCGCTGGCGGAAGTGGCGGGTGATTGGCTGCTGCCCACCGGGCAGAGCGTGGCCGCGGCCTGGGCGCAGTGTCCGGACCGGGGCGCGGTGGAGCGGCTGGTGGACGCCTGAGGGGCGTCCGCCGGCAGTACGAGGAAGCAGTGTTATGGATTTGACAGACGCCCGTTACATCGTGGTGGAAGGGCCCATCGGCGCCGGCAAGAGCACGCTGGCGCGCCGTCTGGGAGAGGCGCTGGGCGCCTCCCTGTTGCTGGAACAGGCAGAAGAGAATCCCTTCCTGCCCGGCTTCTACGAGGATCCGGCTCGCCACGCCCTCTCGACCCAGCTCTTTTTTCTGCTGCAGCGCGCGCGGCAGCTGGAAGGCCTGCGCCAGGGCGATCTGTTTCAGCCGCGCACGGTGGCGGATTTCATGTGGGAGAAGGACCGCCTGTTCGCCGCCCAGACCCTGTCCGCCGACGAACTGGCGCTTTACGATCAAGTGCATCGCGCACTGAGCACCAGCGCACCGACTCCGGACCTGGTCATCTATCTGCAAGCGCCAGTGGAGTTGCTGCTCAACCGCATCCGCCGCCGCGGCATCGCCTACGAGCAGCATATCGGCAGCGACTATCTGCAGGAGCTGGTCGCCGCCTACAATCATTTTTTCCACCAGTACGACGCCTCGCCGCTGCTGATCGTCAACGCGGAACACATGGATTTTCTCAACAGCGCCGACGACTTGGCCTTGCTGCTCGCCCGCTTCCGGGACGTGCGCGGCCGGCTGTACCTGAATGCGAGGGCGGGAGGCTAGATGGAGGAGGGGGCCGTGGATGCAGCAGCCGCCGGCGCACGCAGGCGCCTGACCCTGCGCGACTGGGACCGTGCCAAGGGCAATCAGCCTTTGGCCGTGCTCACCGCTTACGACTACACCTTCGCGCGCTTGGCCGATGAGGCGGGCGTGGATGCCCTGCTCGTGGGTGATTCGCTGGGCATGGTCTTCGCCGGGCACGAAAATACCCTGTCCGTGACCCTGGAGCAGATGGTGTACCACACGGAAGCGGCGGCGCGCGGACGCCGCCGCGCTCTGCTGATCAGCGACTTGCCCTTCCTGAGCTACCAGGAAAGCCCGGCCCAGGCCTTGCGCAGCGCGGGCGCGCTGCTGCGGGCCGGGGCGGAGGTGGTGAAGCTGGAGGGCGGGGCGGCCATGGTCGAGACCGTTGCCTTCCTGAGTCAGCGGGGCATTCCCGTCTGCGGCCACATCGGCCTGACGCCGCAGGCGGTGCATCAGCTGGGCGGCTATCGCCGGCAGGGACGTGATGCGGTGGCCGCCGCCCGCCTGCGCGAGGAAGCGCGCCTGCTGGCCGATGCCGGCGCCCGGCTGCTGGTGCTGGAGGCCATCCCGGCGGAGCTGGCCGCGCAGATCACCGCTGCGCTCCCCATCCCCACCATCGGCATCGGCGCCGGGCCCCACTGCGATGCCCAGGTGCTGGTGCTGAATGACGCCCTCGGCCTCTTCCTGGGCCGGAGCCCGGCTTTCGCCAAGACTTATGTGGACGGCGCGGGTATAATGGCCGATGCCTTGGCCCGCTACGTGGCCGAGGTGCATGGCCGGCAGTTTCCCTCCCTCTGAAGCGGTAGAGCAATGGTTTTCCTGAAGGATACGAACGACGTCAAGGCGTGGCGTACGGTGGCGGGCAGCTCCGTTGCCCTGGTACCCACCATGGGCAACCTCCATGACGGGCATATGGCCCTGGTGCAGGTCGCCCAGCAGCGCGCGGACATGGTCATCGTCAGCATCTTCGTCAACCCCCTGCAATTCGGCCCGCGCGAGGACTTCGCCAGCTATCCGCGCACCCTGAACGAAGATTTGGCACGCCTGCAGGAAGCCGGCGTGAACGCCGTCTTCGCGCCGGCCGAGGAGGTGCTGTACCCGCATGGGCGCACCGGCCTGAGCCTGGTCATGCCCGCCGCTTCCCTGAGCAAGGATCTGTGCGGCGCCGCCCGGCCGGGGCATTTCGTCGGCGTCACCACGGTGGTGGCCAAGCTCTTCAACATCATCCAGCCGCAGCTCGCCGTGTTCGGGGAGAAGGACTTCCAGCAGCTGCAGGTGGTGCGGCAGATGGCGCGCGATCTCAACTTTCCGGTGCAGGTTGTCGCTGTGCCGACGGTGCGCGAAGCGGATGGACTGGCCATGAGTTCCCGCAACGCCTATCTCGCCCCCGAGGAGCGGCGGCGGGCGCCCCTGCTCTACACCACTCTGCAGGATCTGGCCCGGCGAGTGGCTGCGGGCGAGCGGGATGTGGCCGCGCTGCGCCGGGCCGCCTGGGAGACCCTGGAGCTGGAAGGCCTGGTGCCCGAGTATCTGGAGCTCTTGAATGCCGCGGATCTGCGGCCGGTGGAGCAGTTCGCCGGCGAGTTGCGCTGGTTCGCCGCCGTGCGCCTGGGAGGCACCCGGCTCATTGATAATGTGCCGGTAAATCTAGGATAATGAAAAATTTGCCGGGCAGCGCTGCGGCAAAGGGCGCCGCGCGGGAACGAGGGTCTCGCGGCCGCCACGCCGATTGATCGAGGAGGGAATGGATGTTCATTCAGATGCTGAAGGCCAAGTTGCATCGGGTCACGGTGACGCACGCCGAGCTGCATTACGAGGGTTCGTGCGCCATCGACGCGGATCTCCTGGCGGCGGCCGGCATCCGTGAATACGAGCAGATCCACATCTACAACGTGAACAACGGCGAGCGCTTCACCACCTATGCCATCCGCGCCGAGCCCGGCTCCGGCGTCATCTCCGTGAACGGCGCCGCCGCTCACAAGGCCAATCCGGGCGATCTCGTCATCATCGCCGCCTATTGCGGCCTCAGCAGTGCCGAGGCGGAGGTGTTCAAGCCGCGCCTGGTCTACGTGGACGCTCAGAACCGTGTCATTCGTATCGGGCACGACATTCCCATGCAGGCGGCCTCCTAAGGCCGCCTCCGCCGTCCTGCAGCGCCTCCTCCCTCCGTCGTTGAACCCGCCTCCGGCAAAGCGATCCAAGAAGAACCCGTTCCCGGCATCGACGCATCGCCGCAAGGAGGCTTCATGCAGCTTTGCAAGACCCAGGCGCAGTTCCTTCGTCAAGGCCAGCCGCTGGCGCCCGGCGTTCCCCTCTGGAAAGTCGTTCCCACCCGCGACGAGGAGGGGCGGCCCGTCAGCGATTTCATGATGATCATTCCCGGGCTGGCCAAGCGACCGCCCCTGATCATCGACGCCACCCTGCAACGGGTGCAGCGGGTGCTGGGCCGCTATCAGGAAGTGGTGTTCGCCAATTTCAACCTGCGCTTGAATCTCCTGTGGGTGTCCGTGCGCAACAAGCCCGGCATCACCCTGGAGGTGGCGGCGGCCATCAAGGTGCGGGTGCCGGAGGCGCTGCTGGTGGCGCCGAAGCTGGAAAGATGAAAGCACTGGCGCATCCTGCCGTTCTCCATTGAGAAATCGCGTCCCGGCGCATACACTGGCGCGGTCCCAGAATGACCGGAGTGCGCCTTGTCCCTGTCCGTCGCCCGCTACAAGCTGTTGTTCCAGGCCACGGTCACCGTGGCCCTGCTGGCGTGGCTGATCGGGCGGCTGGAATGGCGCGACCTGCTGCGTGCCATGCTGGCGGCCCAGCCCGGCTGGCTCGCCCTGGCCCTCGCCCTCTACGTTGCCAACCTGATGGTTTCCGCCGTGCGCGGCCGCGCCATCATGCGCAGCTTGGCGCGGCCCATGCCGCTGCCGCTGCTGCTGCGCCTGAACTGGGTGGGGGCCTTCTTCAATCAGGTCCTGCCGGGCGCGGTATCGGGCGATGCCGTGCGTGCCTACTACAGCCGTCCCTATGCCGGCACCCTTACCACGGCCCTGGCCGCGGTCTTCGGTGAGCGCTTGATCGGGCTCGGCGTGCTCGTTCTGCTGGCGCTCGGCGCCTGCCTGCTGAACGGCGCGGCCATGGCGGGCCTGCCGCATGTGCTCTGGGTGCTCGGCCTGGCCGCATCGGGCTATCTGCTCGGCCTCGGTCTGCTGCTGGCATCCGGCGGGGATGGGCTGCTCCGCCGCCTCGGCCGCGTCGGCGAGAAGCTGCGGGAGGCGCGGCTGGCGTTGCGCGCCTTGTTCCGCCATGGGCCGGACCTCTTCCAGGTGCTGTTGCTCTCGCTTGTCGTGCAGGTGCTGTCGCTCTTCATGTTCTGGGCGGTGGGCCGCGCCCTGGGCCTGCAGCTCGGCATGGCGGCGGTCTGGATCATCTGGCCGCTGGTGACGCTGCTGACCATCCTGCCCGTGTCGCTGGCCGGCTGGGGGGTGCGCGAGGGCCTGCTGGTCTTCTATCTCGCTTACGTGGGGGTGGCGGCGGACCAGGCCCTGGCTCTGTCCGTGCTCACTGGCGTGGTTGTCCTGCTGGCGAGCCTGCCGGGCGGGCTGCTGTGGCTTTCCTTGGGCGGCGGGTTGAAGGACGTGCTGGCCGACAAGGCGTGAGCAGGTCGCCGTCGGCCGGTAGCGGGCGGAGCGAACCAAACGGCGCCGGGACGGTCTATGTTTCGGAAGCCGGCGTGTAGCCTAAGGTCGCATTGACCCCGGACGGCAAATTTCTTAAAATCACGCCCGTGATCGGCAGTAAAAATCGCTTAAATTTCAGGATTC
This sequence comes from Thermithiobacillus tepidarius DSM 3134, assembly GCF_000423825.1. Taxonomy (NCBI): domain Bacteria; kingdom Pseudomonadati; phylum Pseudomonadota; class Acidithiobacillia; order Acidithiobacillales; family Thermithiobacillaceae; genus Thermithiobacillus; species Thermithiobacillus tepidarius. Next base: position 36,258 of record NZ_AUIS01000012.1, on the reverse strand, counting down.
TCGGCGGGAGGGGCTACCCCTCCCGTTTTTGCATGTGCGGCTCAGGAGTGGACAAGGCGTGAAAGCATTGCTGGCATTGGAGGATGGCACGCTGTTTTGGGGCGAGGGCATCGGCAGTCAGGGGCAGGCCGTCGGCGAATTGTGCTTCAATACGGCCATGACCGGTTACCAGGAGATCCTGACGGATCCCTCCTACGCCCGGCAGATCGTCACCCTGACCTATCCCCACATTGGCAACGTGGGCACCAACCGGGCCGACGCCGAGAGCGGTGCGGTCTACGCCGCCGGCCTGGTGATTCGCGATCTGCCGCGCCGGGCGAGCAACTGGCGCAGCGAGCAGACGCTGGAGCGCTATCTCAAGGACAACCGCGTGGTCGCCATCGCCGGCATCGACACGCGCCAGCTGACCCGCCTGCTGCGCGAAAAGGGTGCGCAGAATGCCGCTCTCGTCTGCGGCGAGCACATCGATGCCGAGGCCGCCCTGGCCGCCGCCCGGAATTTCCCGGGCCTCGACGGCATGGACCTGGCCAAGGTGGTCAGCGAGCCGGCCCCCTACGAGTGGGCGCAGGGCAGCTGGACCCTGGCCGGCGGCCTGCCGCATGCGCCGCACCCGCTGGACGAGAAGCTGCCGCGCCACGTGGTGGCCTATGATTTCGGAATCAAGCGCAACATCCTGCGCATGCTGGTGGACCGCGGCTGCCGCGTGACCGTGGTGCCGGCCGAGACCCCGGCCCGCGAGGTGCTGGCCCTCGATCCGGACGGCGTCTTTCTCAGCAACGGTCCCGGCGACCCGGCACCCATGGACTATGCCCAGCAGGCCACCCGCGAGATCCTCGAGCAGGGAGTGCCGCTCTACGGCATCTGCCTCGGGCACCAGTTGCTGTGCCTGGCCCTAGGCGCCAAGTCCCTGAAGATGAAGTTCGGCCATCACGGCGCCAATCACCCGGTCAAGGATCTGGACTCCGGCCGCGTCTTCATCAGCAGCCAGAATCACGGCTTCGCCATCGACGCCGAGACGCTGCCGGCCACCCTGCGGGTCAGCCACGTCTCGCTCTTCGACGGCAGCCTGCAGGGCGTGGCGCACACGGAGCTGCCCGCCTTTTCCTTCCAGGGCCACCCCGAGGCCAGCCCCGGGCCCCACGAGATGGGCTATCTTTTCGACCGCTTCGTAGACCAGATCGACGCCTACCGGAAGAGCCGCAGACATCATGCCTAAACGTACCGACATCCGCAGCATCCTCATCATCGGCGCCGGGCCCATCATCATCGGCCAGGCCTGCGAGTTCGACTATTCCGGCGCCCAGGCCTGCAAGGCCCTGCGTCAGGAGGGCTATCGGGTCATCCTGGTCAACTCCAACCCGGCCACCATCATGACCGACCCGGAAATGGCCGACGCCACCTATATCGAGCCCATCGAATGGCGCACGGTGGCGCGCATCATCGAGGCCGAGCGGCCCGACGCCCTGCTGCCCACCATGGGCGGCCAGACCGCGCTCAATTGCGCTCTGGATCTGGCCCGCGAGGGCGTGCTGGAGCGCTACGGCGTGGAGCTCATCGGCGCCAGCGTGGAGGCCATCCGCAAGGCCGAGGACCGCGAGCTCTTCAAGGAAGCCATGCAGAAGATCGGTCTGGACATGCCGCGCTCGGCCTTCGCCCACAGCATGGACGAGGCGCGGGCCGTGATCGAGGAGATCGGTTTTCCGGCCATCATCCGCCCGTCCTTCACCCTGGGCGGCACCGGCGGCGGCATCGCCTACAACCGCGAGGAGTTCGAGGAGATCGCCGCGCGCGGCCTGGATGCCAGCCCCACCTCGGAGATCCTGGTCGAGGAATCGGTGATCGGCTGGAAGGAGTTCGAGATGGAGGTGGTGCGCGATCGCCAGGACAACTGCATCATCGTCTGCTCCATCGAGAACCTGGATCCCATGGGCATCCACACTGGCGACTCCATCACCGTGGCGCCGGCCCAGACCCTGACGGACAAGGAATACCAGATCATGCGCAACGCCTCCATCGCGGTGCTGCGCGAGATCGGCGTGGATACGGGCGGCTCCAACGTCCAGTTCGCCGTCAACCCGGACAACGGGCGCATGATCATCATCGAGATGAATCCGCGGGTGTCGCGCTCCTCGGCGCTGGCCTCCAAGGCCACCGGCTTTCCCATTGCCAAGGTGGCGGCCAAGCTCGCCGTGGGCTACACCCTGGACGAGCTGCAGAACGACATCACCCAGGTCACGCCGGCCAGCTTCGAGCCGACCATCGACTATGTGGTCACCAAGATCCCGCGCTTTACCTTCGAGAAGTTTCCCCAGGCGGACGCGCGCCTGACCACCCAGATGAAATCGGTGGGCGAAGTCATGGCCATGGGCCGGACTTTCCAGGAGTCCTTCCAGAAAGCGCTGCGCGGCCTGGAAGTGGGCGTGGACGGCCTGGACGAGAAGGTGCGCCGCGACGACCCCGAGGCCGCCGCCCGCGTGGATCACGAGCTGCGCGTGCCGGGCGCCGAGCGCATCTGGTACGTGGCCGATGCCTTCCGCCTGGGCTGGAGCCTGGCGCAGGTGCACGATGCCACCCGCATCGATCCCTGGTTCCTGGAGCAGATCGAGGAAATCGTGCACACCGAGGAGGCCCTGCGCGGCACGCCCCTGGCCGCCATCGACAAGGGGCGCATGCTGGCGCTCAAGCGCATGGGCTTCTCCGATCGCCGCCTGGCCAAGCTGCTGGGCACGCGCGAGGACATCGTGCGCGAGTCGCGCCACCGGCACGGCGTGCATCCCGTCTACAAGCGCGTCGACACCTGCGCCGCCGAGTTCGACTCGAAGACGCCCTACATGTACTCCACCTACGAGGACGAATGCGAGGCGCGGCCGAGCGCGCGCGACAAGATCGTCATCCTCGGCGGCGGTCCCAACCGCATCGGCCAGGGCATCGAGTTCGACTACTGCTGCGTGCATGCCGCCCTGGCCCTGCGCGAGGATGGTTATGAAACCATCATGGTCAACTGCAACCCGGAGACGGTGTCCACCGACTACGACACCTCCGACCGCCTCTACTTCGAGCCGGTGACGCTGGAGGACGTGCTGGAGATCGTCCGTCTGGAGCAGCCCAAGGGCGTCATCGTGCAGTTCGGCGGACAAACGCCCCTGAAGCTGGCCAACGACCTGGAGGCCGCAGGCGTGCCCATCATCGGCACCACCCCCGACTCCATCGACCTGGCCGAGGACCGCGAGCGCTTCCAGCAGCTGTTGAGCCGCCTCAACCTGCGCCAGCCGCCCAATCGCATCGCCCGCACCGCCGAGGAGGCGCGCGAGCGTGCCCGCGAGATCGGCTATCCGCTGGTGGTGCGCCCCTCCTACGTCCTCGGCGGCCGCGCCATGGAAATCGTCTACAGCGAGGAGGACCTGGAGCGCTACATGCGCGAGGCGGTGCGCGTGTCCCAGGACCAGCCCGTGCTGCTGGACCGCTTTCTCAACGATGCCACCGAAGTGGACATCGACGCCGTCAGCGACGGCCAGGCGGTGGTGATCGGCGGCATCATGGAGCACATCGAGCAGGCGGGCGTGCACAGCGGCGACTCGGCCACCTGCCTGCCGCCCTTCAGCCTGTCGCCGGCCGTCCAGGAGGAATTGCGCACGCAGACCAAGGCCATGGCCCAGGCGCTGCACGTGGTCGGCCTGATGAACGTCCAGTTCGCCGTGCAGGGCGACGACATCTATGTGCTGGAGGTCAACCCGCGCGCCTCGCGCACCGTGCCCTTCGTCTCCAAGGCCACCGGCCGGCCGCTGGCCAAGGTGGCGGCGCGCTGCATGGTGGGCCAGAGCCTGGCGTCCCAGGGCGTGGGGGCGGAGATCGTGCCGGCCCACTTCAGCGTCAAGGAAGCGGTCTTCCCCTTCATCAAATTCCCGGGCGTGGATGTCCTGCTCGGGCCCGAGATGAAGTCCACCGGCGAGGTGATGGGCGTCGGCGACAGTTTCGGCGCCGCCTTTCTCAAGGCCCAGCTCGGCGCCGGCGATCGCCTGCCCAGCCAGGGGCGCGTGTTCCTGAGCGTGCGCGACGCGGACAAGCCGGGCTTGGTGGAAGTGGCCCGCGATCTGGCGGATCTCGGCTTCGAGCTGCTCGCCACCCGGGGCACGGCCGAATTCCTGGCCCGGCACGGGGTGCCGGTGGAGCCGGTCAACAAGGTGACCGAGGGGCGTCCCCACATCGTGGACCACATCAAGAACGGCGAGGTCCAGCTCATCATCAACACGGTGGAGCGCAAGGAAGCCGTGCAGGCGTCCTACAGCATCCGTCGGGCGGCGCTGCAGCAGCGGATCACCTACTACACCACGCTGGCCGGCGCGGTCGCCGCCTGCGCCGCCCTGCGCGTGCAGGCGGGCGGCAGCTCGGGGGTCACGCAGCTGCAGCGGCTGCACGAGAGCTTGTTGTCGGATCGGAATTCATTGAAGGAGAAGAGTGCATGAGCAGCAAGGTGCCGATGACAGTCGTAGGGGCGCAGCGCCTCCGAGAGGAGTTGCAGCGCCTCAAGACCGTGGAGCGCCCCGCAGTGATCGAGGCGATTGCCGAGGCGCGCTCCAAGGGCGATCTGTCGGAAAACGCCGAGTACGATGCCGCCAAGGAGCGCCAGGGCTTCATCGAGGGGCGCATCATGGAGCTGGAGGACAAGCTGGCCCGTGCACAGATCATCGATCCCAAGGACCTCAGTGCCGAGGACAAGGTGGTGTTCGGTGCCACCGTGCGCCTGGAGGATGCCGACGGCAACGAGGTGACCTATCAGATCGTCGGCGACGACGAGGCGGACATCAAGGAAAACAAGGTGTCCATCAGTTCGCCCATCGCCCGTGCCCTGATCGGCCGGCGTGAGGGGGACGTGGTGGAAGTCAAGGCGCCCGGCGGTGTGCGGGAGTACGAAATCCTGCAAGTTGCCTACCTGTAGTCCACCCTTTTTTCCGCAAGCGTGAACAAGCTGTTGCCGCGCCTCGACCGCCTGCTGCTGTCCCTCTGGACGGGTGCCCTGCTGTTCATGGGCGCCGTCGTGGCGCCGCTGCTCTTCGCCCAGTTGCCCACCCGCCATCTCGCCGGCGAGATGGCGGGCGTGCTCTTTGCCTATCTGGATTGGATGGGCGTGGCCCTCGGCCTGTGGTTCTTCATGCGCGCGCGGTACTGCGGGCGGCGCGCCTGGCCGTGGCTGCTGGTGGCCGCCGGGCTGCTCGCCAACCGGCTCCTGATCACGCCCATGATGGAGCAGATCAAGGCGCTGGGGCCGGTCGATGCCCTGCCTGCCGGCAGCCCGCTCTTGCTGCGCTTCGGCATGCTGCACGGTGTGTCCAGTCTGATCTTCTGGCTGGTCGCCGGCTTCCTGCTGTGGCAGGTGTGGCGGAGCGGGAGCGTGGAGCGGTGAAAGATGAATCGTGGGAGCGGGCGCCCCGGCGGCCATTCACCACTCACCAAGCGCCGGTCACTTGGGCAGCACGATGCGCTGTTTTTCCCCGGGCCGGTAGAGCACCACGATGCGGCCGATGCGCTGTACCGTCTCCGCGGACACCCGCGCCGCCATCTCCTCCGCCATGTGTTCCCGCTCCTCGCGCTCCAATGCCGGCAGGCGCACCTTGAGCAGTTCGTGATGCGCCAGGGCCCGATCCAGTTCGGCGAGCACGGCGTCGGAGACGCCCGCCTCGCCCACCAGGACGGTCGGATTCAGGGAATGGGCCAGGCCCTTCAGGTACTGCCGTTGTTTGGGATTTAGCATGGTGGCTCTGCCGGTTGAGGTTTCGCGCAGTATAGCCTTTTGTCCGTTGGATTTGGAGAATCAATTGGAGCAGGATGTCTTTGCCCGACCCAAGTTGGCGCTGGCGCTGGTTCTCGTGCTGCTGGTGCCGGTGCTGCTGCTGAGCCTGCGCCTGTCCGCGCCCTGGGACATGCTGCTGGCCGGCGCTTATGGGCTGGGCAGTGCGTTGTACCTGCTGATCCGCACCCGGCGCACGCTGGCGGCGCATCGCGAGGACGGCCATGAGTAAGTCCAGTCACCGCTGGCTGAAGGAACACTTCAACGATCCTTTCGTCAAGCGTGCCGCCAAGGAGGGCTATCGTTCCCGCGCCGCCTACAAGCTGCTGGAGATCCAGGAGAAGGACCGCATCCTGCGCCCCGGCATGCGCGTGGTGGACCTGGGCGCCGCGCCGGGTGGCTGGAGCCAGGTGGCGGCCCGCATCCTGGGCGACCGGGGCCAGGTCATCGCCCTGGACCGCCTGCCCATGGATCCCATTCCCCATGTCACCTTCATCCAGGGTGACTTCAACGACGAAGCGGTCTACGAGGCGCTCATGGCGACCCTGGAAGGGCAGCCGGTGGACCTTGTAATTTGCGACATCGCCCCCAATATGAGTGGCATCAACGTGGTGGACCAGGCGCGCGCCATGCAGCTGGCCGAACTGGCTCTGGATTTCGCCGTGCAGGTGCTGAAGCCGGGCGGCGCCTTCCTGATCAAGGTCTTCATGGGGGCGGGCGCCGATGCGTTGCGCGCCCAGATCAAGAGCCGCTTCCAGCGCCTGGTAGTGCGCAAGCCCGAGGCCTCGCGGGCCCGCTCGGCGGAGCAGTACTGGCTGGCCACCGGGTTCAAGGGCGCCTGAGGCGAGCCGGCTGGCGGTCCGGCGGCGCACGCCTGCGGCCGCTTGCTGTCCGCTCCCCGGCGTGCTGCGCTGGCGACTCCGTCTTTAGAGTGGTATTTTAAACTTTGTCCAGAACCTACCATTAGGTCATGTTGTCTTAGCTTTACTGCCTGACAGCGCAAGGAGCCGTACTTGAACAACTTGGCTAAGAACATAGCTTTATGGGCCATCATCGGGTTGATCCTGATGATGGTCTTCCAGAATTTCAACCAGGGTACCAGCTCGACGCAGACCCTGGACTTCTCCGAGTTCATGAACAGCGTGAAGAACGGCAACGTGAACCAGGTGACCATCCAGGGCGACCGCATCGATGGTGTCCTGGCCAGTGGTGAGCGCTTCCGCGTGTTCACGCCCAATGACCCCGGCCTGGTGCGCGACCTGCTGAACTCGGGGGTCAACATCAAGGTGAAGCCGGAGGAGGGCCAGTCCCTGCTGGTCTCCATCCTGATCTCCTGGTTCCCCATGCTGCTTTTGATCGGCGTGTGGATATTCTTCATGCGGCAGATGCAAGGGGGCGGCGCCGGCGGCCGGGGAGCCATGTCCTTCGGCAAGAGCCGCGCGCGCATGCTCACCGAGGACAACAACAAGGTGACCTTCGCCGACGTGGCGGGCGTGGACGAGGCCAAGGAGGAGCTGGCCGAGATCGTCGAGTTCCTGCGCGATCCGCAGAAGTTCCAAAAGCTGGGCGGCCGCATTCCCAAGGGCGTGCTGCTGATGGGCTCGCCCGGTTCCGGCAAGACCCTGCTGGCCAAGGCCATCGCCGGCGAGGCCAAGGTGCCTTTCTTCTCCATTTCCGGCTCCGACTTCGTCGAGATGTTCGTCGGCGTGGGCGCCTCGCGCGTGCGTGACATGTTCGAGCAGGCCAAGAAGCACGCGCCCTGCATCATCTTCATCGACGAGATCGATGCGGTCGGCCGCCAGCGCGGCGCCGGCCTGGGCGGCGGCAACGATGAGCGCGAGCAGACCCTGAACCAGCTGCTGGTGGAGATGGACGGCTTCGAGGGCAGCGAGGGCATCATCGTCATCGCCGCCACCAACCGGCCCGACGTGCTGGATCCGGCCCTGCTGCGTCCCGGCCGCTTCGACCGCCAGGTGACCGTGCCGCTGCCCGATATTCGCGGCCGCGAGCAAATCCTGCAGGTGCACATGCGCAAGCTGCCCCTGGCCCCCGACGTGGACCCCAAGGTGATCGCCCGCGGCACGCCCGGCTTCTCCGGGGCGGATCTGGCCAATCTGACCAACGAGGCCTCCCTGATGGCGGCTCGCCGCAACAAGCGGCTGGTGGACATGCAGGACTTCGAGGACGCCAAGGACAAGGTGATGATGGGCGCCGAGCGCAAATCCATCGTCATGTCCGACAAGCAGAAGGAGACCACGGCCTATCACGAGTCGGGCCATGCGGTGGTGGCCAAGCTGCTGCCGGGCACCGATCCGGTGCACAAGGTGACCATCATTCCGCGCGGCCGGGCCCTGGGCCTGACCATGCAGCTGCCCACCGAGGATCGCTTCAACTACGAGCGCAACGAGATCCTCAACAACATTGCCATCCTGATGGGTGGCCGGGTGGCGGAGGAGGTCTTCCTCAATCAGATGACCACCGGTGCCGGCAACGACATCGAGCGGGCCACCGATCTGGCGCGCAGGATGGTGACCCAGTGGGGCATGAGCGACCTGGGGCCGCTGGTGATCGGCGAGAAGGAGGAGGAGCTGTTCCTTGGCCGCGAGATCACCAAGCACTCCAACATCTCCGAGGACACCGCCAAGGCCGTGGACGAGGAGGTGCACCGCATCGTCAAGGAGCAGTACCAGCGCGCCCGCCATCTGGTCGAGATGCACCGGGACAAGGTGGAGGCCATGACCCAGGCCCTGCTCAAGTACGAGACCCTGGACGCCGATCAGGTCAATGACATCATGGCGGGACGGGAAGTGCATCCCAAGGCCGAGGGCGGCTCCGGTCCGAGCGCCGGTACCCCCGCGCCGGCAGCTCCGGCGCCCGAGGGCCAGGAAACACCTTCCCTGAAGCCGGGCAGCCATCCGGTCTGAGACCGCCGGTGGTGCATCGCAAAAACCTGTGACCATCCTGGACTGCAATGGGCGCCGGCTGGATCTCGGCCGGCCCCGGATCATGGGCATCCTCAACATCACCCCCGATTCCTTTTCGGACGGGGGCTCTTTTTTTGCGCCTGCGGCTGCGGTGGAGCGGGCGCGTCGCATGGTGGAGGAGGGCGCCGATATCATCGACATCGGCGGCGAGTCCACCCGGCCCGGGGCGCAGCCCGTGGGCGTCGAGGAGGAGCTGCGGCGCGTGCTGCCGGTGGTGGAGGCGGTGGCGGCCAGCGTCTCCGTGCCCATTTCCATCGATACTTACAAGGCGGCGGTCATGCGCGAGGCCTGCGCCCGCGGCGCCGGCCTCATCAATGACGTGACCGCTCTGCGCGGCGACCCCGAAGCCCTGGCCACGGCGGTCGCCCTGGGGGTGCCGGTCTGCCTGATGCACATGCAGGGCACGCCCCGGGACATGCAAGGGCGGCCCCAGTACGCAGACGTGGTCCGCGAGGTGCGGGATTTCCTGCGGGAACGCGCCCTGGCCTGCCAAGCCGCGGGCATTGCGGCGGAGCGCATCGTGCTCGATCCGGGCTTCGGTTTTGGCAAGAATGACGCCCATAACCTCAGCCTGCTGAAGCATCTGGACCAGCTGGCGGCGCTCGGCTACCCCGTTCTGGCGGGCCTGTCCCGCAAATCCTTGATCGGACGGACCTTGGGCCTGCCCATGGAGGAGCGCCTGGAAGGCGGCTTGGCGCTGGCGGTGCTGGCCGTCTGGCAAGGGGCACGGATCATCAGGACGCACGACGTGCGCGCCACGGCGCGGGCAATGAACATGGCCGCAGCGGTGCTGCGCGCCGATTGAAGCAAAGGGGAAGACATGGCAAGAAAATGGTTTGGCACCGACGGCATCCGCGGGCGGGTGGGGGAGCTCCCCATCATGCCCGATCTCATTCTCAAGCTCGGCTGGGCGGCCGGCCACGTGCTGGCCGGGCACGTCAAGGGCCGGGGCCGGGTGCTGATCGGCAAGGACACGCGCCTGTCGGGCTATCTGCTTGAATCGGCCCTGGAGGCGGGCTTGGCCTCCGCGGGGCTCAACGTGCTCCTGGTCGGACCGCTGCCTACCCCGGCTATTGCCTATCTGACCCGTGCCCTGCGCGCCGATGCCGGCATCGTGATCAGCGCTTCCCACAATCCCTACGCCGACAACGGCATCAAGTTCTTTTCCGGTGACGGCTACAAGCTGCCCGACGCGGTCGAGGCGGAGATCGAGGAATGGCTAGAGCGACCCCTGACCCTGCCGGCCCCGGATCAGCTGGGCAAAGCCAAGCGGGTGGACGACGCGGCCGGCCGCTATGTGGAATTCTGCAAGCATACCTTCCCCGGCCACGAGGATCTCAACGGCTTGCGGATCGTGGTTGACTGCGCCCATGGCGCCACCTACAAGGTGGCGCCCATGGTCCTGCAGGAGCTCGGCGCCACGGTGATCGCCATGGGCAATCAGCCCGACGGACTGAACATCAATGACGGCGTCGGCTCCACCGATCCCGCCCTGCTGCAGCAGAAGGTGGTGGAGGAGGGTGCCCATCTGGGCATCGCCTTCGACGGCGACGGCGACCGCGTGGTGCTGGTGGACGAGCGTGGACAGCTGGTGGACGGCGACCAGATCCTCTACGTCATAGCCAGCGCCATGCAGGCCCAAGGCACGCTGCAGGGCGGCGTGGTGGGCACGGTGATGAGCAACCTCGGGCTGGAGCGGGCCCTGGCGGCACAGGGCATTCCGTTCCAGCGCGCCGCCGTCGGCGACCGCTACGTGCTGGAAAAGATGCGCGAGGCCCGCTGGAGCCTGGGCGGCGAGACCTCCGGCCACATCATCACCCCCAACAACACCACCGGCGACGGCATCGTGGCGGCGCTCAAGGTCCTGGCCGTCATGCGCGAGCGCGGCCAGCCGCTCTCCGCATTGGTCGCCGCCATGCCGCGGCTGCCGCAGATTCTCAAGAACGTGCGGCTGGGCCAGCGCTTGGACTACCGCGGCTTTCCCGAAGTGCTGGCCGCCATCCGCAGTGCCGAGGAACGGTTGGCCTCGCGGGGACGCTTGCTGGTGCGCCCCTCCGGCACGGAAGCGCTGCTGCGCATCATGGTGGAAGGCGAGGACGATGCCATGATCGATCAAGTGGCCGACGAGATCGCAACGGCGGTCGTGGCCGCCATGGGCAAGGCCGCGCAGGGGAATTGACCGGCCCTGATCCCGCCGTTACTATGCCGCTCTATCTCGAAATTTGCGGAGGATGAAATGCGGCAACCCTTGGTGGCGGGCAACTGGAAGATGAACGGCACGCGCTGGGAGGCGGAAAGTCTGGCCAAGGCCATCAAGGCCAGCGAGCCGGATCCCGCCCAGGTGGAAGTCCTGGTTTGTCCGCCCTTCACGGCCATCGATTGCGTCGGCGAGATTCTCAAGGGCAGCGCCATCCGCTACGGCGCCCAGAATCTGTTCTGGGAGAAGAGCGGCGCTTACACCGGCGAGGTCTCCGGCGAAATGCTGCGCGATCTGGGTTGCCGCTACGTCATCCTCGGCCATTCGGAGCGCCGCCAGTACTTCGGCGAGACTGACGAGGTGGTCGTGAAGAAGTACCAGGCCGCCAAGCGGGCGGGTCTGGTGCCCGTCGTCTGTGTCGGCGAGACCGAAAGCGAGCGCGCGGCCGGCCAGACGGAAGCGGTGGTGGGGCGGCAGATCCAGGCCCTGCTCCAGGCCGCCGACCCGCAGACCTGGCAGGGCACGGTGGTCGCCTACGAGCCCGTGTGGGCCATCGGCACCGGCCTGACGGCCACGCCCGCGCAGGCGCAGGAGGTGCATGCCTTCCTGCGCCGCCAGCTGGCGGCGTTCGACGAGGCGGCGGCGCAGTGCACCCGGATTCTCTACGGCGGCAGCGTCAAGGCCGACAATGCCGCGGAGCTCTTTGCCCAGGCCGACATCGATGGCGGCTTGGTGGGCGGCGCCTCGCTGAATGCCGAGGAATTTCTCAAAATTTGCGCGGCAGCCGCGGGGGCCTAGGCCGGCGGCCGCCGGATTTGCTTGGATACAGGATCTGACATGTACATTCTTTTGACAGTGCTGCACATTTTCATTGCCCTGGGGCTGGTGGCCCTGGTCCTGCTGCAGCGAGGGCAGGGCAGCGAAATCGGCTCGGCCTTCGGCAGCGGCGCGTCGCAGACCGTGTTTGGCAGCCAAGGGTCGGCCAATTTCCTGACCCGCACGACAGCGGTGCTGGCGGCGCTCTTTTTCCTGAACAGCCTGGCGCTGGCCTACCTGTCGACCCGCGGCAACGATGACAGCGTGATGAGCAGCGTGACCGCGCCGGCCCGTTCCGCGGCCCCGATCCAATCGCAACCGGCGGCCCCGGTGCAGCCGCTGCCGGCCCCGCTCTCCGGCCAGGGCGCTCCCAGTCAGCCGACTGGCGCTGTCCCGCCCGCCGGGCAGCCGTAGGGCGAAAACCGGCCTTTGGCATTGTCTACTGGCTTAGAATTTGGTTTAATTCTCATAACGCCGAAGTGGTGAAATTGGTAGACACACCGTCTTGAGGGGGCGGCGGCGCAAGCCATGCCGGTTCGAGTCCGGCCTTCGGCACCAATTTCCAAAGAACAGCCTGAACAAGGCTGTTTTTTTGCGCCCGCAACCAGCTAAGCTGTTGTTTGATATGGGTATATGTAAAACTTTGGCTTGACACGCCAAGTTGGGCCGGCCTAGACTGGATCGCTTGCGGCGCATGCCTGCAGCCGCGGCGAAAAGGGCGGTGATTGCGCCAATTGAGTGCTGTGACTCGCAAAAGTTCCCAGGAGAAGAGGGGATGCTGGAAAACTACTTACCGGTTTTGATCTTCATCGTGGTGGCGCTGCTGGTCGGCGTGGTGCCGCTGGCGATGGGCTTCCTGCTGGCGCCCAACAAGCCCGACAGCGAAAAGCTGTCCCCCTACGAATGCGGCTTCGAGGCTTTCGAGGACGCGCGCATGAAGTTCGACGTCCGTTATTATCTCGTCGCCATCCTGTTCATTCTGTTCGATCTGGAAATCGCGTTTCTCTTTCCGTGGGCCGTGGTGCTGGACGAAATCGGCATGCCGGGATTCCTGGCCATGGTGGTTTTCCTGGGCATCCTGGTGATCGGATTCATCTATGAGTGGATGAAAGGAGCACTGGAGTGGGAATAGAAGGTATTCTCGAGAAGGGGGTGGTGACCACCACCGTCGACAAGCTGATCAACTGGACCCGGACCGGCTCCCTCTGGCCCATGACCTTCGGCTTGGCCTGCTGCGCCGTGGAGATGATGCACGCCGGCGCCTCGCGTTATGATCTGGACCGCTTCGGCATCGTTTTTCGTCCAAGTCCACGACAATCGGATGTGATGATCGTGGCTGGCACGCTGGTGAACAAGATGGCGCCGGCGCTGCGCAAGGTCTACGACCAGATGGCCGAGCCGCGCTGGGTGGTGTCCATGGGCTCCTGCGCCAACGGCGGCGGCTACTATCACTACTCGTATGCGGTCGTGCGCGGCTGTGACCGCATCGTGCCCGTCGATATCTATGTGCCCGGCTGCCCGCCGACGGCCGAGGCGCTGCTCTACGGCTTGGTCCAGTTGCAGAACAAGATCAAGCGGACGAACACCATTGCCCGGTAGGTGCCCATGAGTCAGTATCTGGAAAATCTGTCTACGCGCATTCAGGAGTTGCTGGGGGACAAGGTGCGCAACGCGCGCCTGGCCCTGGGCGAGCTCACCGTCGAGCTGGCGCGCGAGGACCTGGCGCAGTCCTGCCTGGCACTGCGCGATGATGCCGCCTGCCGCTTCGAGCAGTTGATCGACCTGTGCGGCGTGGACTACCTGGAATACGGCGACGGCGCCTGGACCGGCCCGCGCTTCGCGGTGGTCTACCACCTGCTGTCCGTCAGCCTGAACCAGCGGGTTCGCCTGCGCGTGTTCCTGGATGACGATGCGCCGGTGCTGGCCTCCGTCAACGACGTCTGGAGCAGCGCCAACTGGTTCGAGCGCGAAGCCTTCGATCTCTACGGCATCATCTTCGAGGGCCATCCGGACCTGCGCCGCATCCTCACCGACTACGGCTTCGTGGGCCACCCCTTCCGCAAGGACTTCCCCCTGGTCGGCCTGGTGGAAATGCGCTACGACGCCGACCGCCAGCGAGTCGTCTACGAGCCCACCTCGACGGAGGAACGCAACAACGTTCCCCGCATCATTCGCGAGGAGCCGAATCTCCATGGCTGAAATCCGCAACTACACCCTGAACTTCGGCCCCCAGCATCCTTCCGCCCATGGCGTGCTGCGCCTGGTGCTGGAGCTGGACGGTGAAGTGATCGAGCGTGCCGATCCGCACATCGGCCTCTTGCATCGCGGCACGGAAAAGTTGGCCGAGCACAAGACCTTCCTCCAGAGCGTGCCCTACATGGACCGTCTGGATTACGTGTCCATGATGTGCAACGAGCACGCCTACGTCATGGCCATCGAGAAGCTGCTGGGCATCGAGGTGCCGGAGCGGGCCCAATACATCCGCGTCATGTTCGACGAGCTGACGCGCATCCTGAACCATCTGCTGTGGCTGGGGGCGCATGCCCTGGACATCGGCGCCATGACCGTATTCCTCTACGCTTTCCGCGAGCGCGAGGACCTCATGGACATGTACGAGGCGGTGAGCGGGGCGCGCATGCACGCAGCCTACTACCGTCCCGGCGGCGTGTTCCGCGACCTGCCGGACCGCATGCCTCAGTACGAGCCGTCTCCCTATCGCGATGCCGAGCGCCTCAAGGAGCTGAACCGCAATCGCCAGGGCAGCCTGCTGGACTTCATCGAGGATTTCACCGAGCGCTTCCCGGCTTACGTGGACGATTACGAAACGCTGCTCACCGACAACCGCATCTGGAAGCAACGTACCGTCGGCATCGGCGTGGTCTCGCCGGAGCGCGCCCTGAACCTTGGCTTCACCGGCCCCATGCTGCGCGGCTCCGGCATCGCCTGGGACCTGCGGCGCAAGCAGCCCTACGAGATCTATGACCGCCTGGATTTCGATATCCCCATCGGCAAGAACGGCGACTGCTATGACCGCTACCTGGTCCGCATCGAGGAGATGCGCCAGAGCAACCGCATCGTCAAGCAGTGCGTGGACTGGCTACGGCAGAACCCGGGGCCGGTGATCACCGAAGACTACAAGGTGGCGCCGCCGCCCCGCGAGACCATGAAGGGCAGCATGGAGGCGCTGATCCATCACTTCAAGCTCTTCACCGAGGGCTTCTCCGTCCCGCCGGGCGAAGCCTACGCGGCGGTGGAGCATCCCAAGGGCGAGTTCGGCATTTATCTGGTTTCCGACGGCGCCAACAAGCCCTACCGGATGAAGATCCGCGCGCCCGGCTTCCCGCACCTGGCCGCTCTGGACGAGATGGCGCGCGGTCACATGATCGCGGACGTGGTCGCCATCATCGGCACGCAGGACATTGTTTTCGGCGAAATTGATAGGTAGTCGCATGCTGTCATCAGAAGCTCTAGCGCAAATCGACCGGGAGCGGGCCAAGTACCCCCCGGAGCAGGCCCAGTCCGCCGTGATGGCCGCCCTCCGCATCGCCCAGGAGGAAAAGGGCTGGCTGTCCACCGAGACCATGGACTACGTGGCCGAACTGCTGGGCATGCAGCCCATCCAGGTCTACGAGGTGGCCACCTTCTACCATTACTACCAGCTCAAGCCGGTCGGCCGTCACCGCCTGGAGGTGTGCGGCAGCATTTCGTGCTGGCTGTGCGGGTCGGACAAGATCCTGGATTACCTGCGTCAGAAGCTGGGCGTCGAGGTGGGCGAGACCACGCCCGACGGGCGCTTCACCCTGCGCGAGGTGGAATGCCTGGGCGCCTGCGTGGGGGCGCCGATGATGCAGGTCGGCAACACATATTACGAGAATCTCACGCCCGAGCGGATCGACGAGATTCTCGATGCACTGAAATAGGATTGCCCCATGGCGAACGAAGTTTGCTTTCAAAACCTGCATCTGAAAGAACCGTGGACCCTGTCCACCTACGCCAGCACCGGCGGTTACGACATGCTGCGCAAGGTCTTGCAGACGCCGGTGTCGCCGGAAGACATCATCAACGAGGTCAAGAAGTCGGCGCTGCGGGGCCGCGGCGGCGCGGGCTTCCCGACCGGCCTGAAGTGGAGCTTCATGCCCAAGGGCGTGGGGCATCCCAAGTACCTCCTGTGCAATGCCGACGAGGGCGAGCCCGGCACCTGCAAGGACCGGGACATCATGCGCTATGATCCCCATCGCCTGATCGAAGGCATGGCGATCGCCGCCTATGCCATCGGCGCCAACGTGGGTTACATCTACATCCGCGGCGAGTTCTACGAACCCTGGGAGCGGGTGCAGAACGCAATCGACGAGGCCTATGCCGCCGGCTTCCTGGGCAAGAACATCCTGGGCAGCGACCTCAGCTTCGACCTCTACACCCACCGCGGTGCCGGCGCCTACATCTGCGGCGAGGAGACGGCGCTGATCGAGTCGCTGGAAGGCAAGAAGGGCCAGCCGCGCTTCAAGCCGCCCTTCCCGGCGAGCTACGGCCTCTACGGTCGGCCGACCACGGTCAACAACGTCGAGACGCTGGCGTCGGTGCCCGACATCATCCGTCATGGCGGCGAGTGGTTCCTGAATCTGGGCAAGCCCAACAACGGCGGCACCAAGCTCTTCTCGGTGACCGGTCACGTCAACAAGCCGGGCAACTTCGAGGTGCCCATGGGCACCCCGTTCCGCGAGCTGCTGGCCATGGCCGGCGGCGTGCGCGACGGCCGCAAGCTCAAGGCGGTGATTCCCGGCGGCTCCAGCACGCCCATGGTGCCCGGCGAGGTCATGATGGAGGTCAACATGGACTATGACTCCATCTCCAAGGCCGGCTCCATGCTCGGCGCGGGCTCGGTGATCGTCATGGACGAGACCACCTGCATCGTGCAGGCGGCCGAGCGCATGGCGCGCTTCTATTACGACGAGTCCTGCGGCCAGTGCACGCCCTGCCGCGAGGGCACCGGTTGGCTCTACCGCATCCTGCGCCGCATCGAGAGCGGGCAGGGCACCGAGGCGGACCTGGAGCTGCTGCTCAACCTGGGCAACAACATCGAAGGTCGCACCATTTGCGCCCTCGGGGACGCGGCAGTCGCCCCGGTGGCCAGTTCCATCAAGCATTTCCGCGCCGAATACGAGCATCACATCAAGCATGGTCGTTGTTTGGTGGCTTAAGCCGAGGAAACGAGATGCCACATATCGAAATTGACGGTCGCCATATCGAGGTCGAAGCGGGCACCATGATCATCGAGGCTGCCAAGCAGCTCGATATCTACATTCCGCACTTCTGCTACCACCCCAAGCTGTCCGTGGCGGCCAATTGCCGGATGTGCCTGGTCGAGGTGGAGAAGGTGGCCAAGCCGCTGCCCGCCTGCGCCACGCCCGTGGCCGACGGCATGCGCGTCTTCACCCGTTCGGCCAAGACCAAGCAGGCGCAGAAGGGCGTCATGGAGTTCCTGCTCATCAACCATCCGCTGGACTGCCCCATCTGCGACCAGGGCGGCGAATGCGACCTGCAGGATCTGGCGGTCGGCTTCGGCGGCAGTCATTCCCGCTACTACGAGCTCAAGCGCGTGGTCCGCGACAAGGACATCGGTCCGCTGATCGCCACCGAGATGACCCGCTGCATCCATTGCACCCGCTGTGTGCGCTTCGGCCAGGAGATCGCCGGCATCATGGAGCTGGGCGCCACCGGCCGCGGCGAGCACATGGAGATCGGCACCTACATCGAACGCAGCCTCACCTCCGAATTGGTCGGCAACGTCATCGACCTGTGCCCGGTCGGCGCGCTGACCAGCAAGCCGTTCCGCTACACTGCCCGGCCCTGGGAGCTGAAAGCCAGTCCCAGCGTCTGCCCCCATTGCTCCACCGGCTGCAATGTCGAGGCCGATACCCGCAACGGTCAGATCATGCGCGTCCTGCCGCGCGACAACGAGCCGGTGAACGAGAGCTGGATCTGCGACAAGGGCCGCTTCAGCTATGCCGGCCTGCAGGCCGACGACCGCCTGGCCCAGCCTATGGTCAAGCACCAGGGTGCCTGGCACGCGGTGACCTGGGAGGAGGCGCTGGCGGCCACGGTGGAAGGGCTGCGGCGGGTGCTGAATGCCCAGGGAGCCGACCAGATCGGTGCGCTGGCCTCGGCGCGCGCCACCACCGAAGAACTGTTCCTGTTCCAGAGCCTCATGCGGGCCCTTGGCGTCAGAAATATCGATCACCGCCTCAACCAGGCGGATACCCGCGCCGACGCCCAGGCGCCGCTCTTCCCGGCGCTGAACGTCACCCTGGAGGAGCTGCAGGCCCAGCCGCTGGTGCTGCTGGTGGGCGCCAATCCGCGCAAGCAGCAGCCCATGACCAACCACCGCCTGCGCAAAGCCGCGCTGGCGGGCAACCGGATCATGGCGCTCAACGGCCGGCGCTACGACTTCAACTATCCCGTCTACCAAGTGACGCCGGCCGGTGCCGGGCAGGAAGCGGCGCTGCTGGCGCAGTTGCTGGGCCTGCTCGATGGCCAGCGCCTGGCGCAGTTGCCCGGCCACGAGCTTTACGCCATGCCGGCCGGTGACGCGGAACGCCTGACGCAGATCGCCCAGGTGCTGCAGGCCACCGAGTCGCCGCTGATCCTGCTGGGCAGCGATGCGGCCGCCCACCCGCAGGCAGCCGAATTGGATTGGCTGGCGGCGCAGCTGGCCGCGGCCTGCGGCGGGCGGGTCGGCCGCCTGGCCGACTTCGGCAACAGTGCCGGGGCTTGGCTGAGCGGCTGCGTGCCGCACCGGCTGGCCGGCGGCCAGCCGGCAGCGGCGCCCGGCCTGTCGGCCCACGAGATGCTGCAAGCCGGCCTGAAGGCCTATGTGCTGCTGGACGTGGAGCCCGGCCTGGAGGCTTGGGACGGCGCCCAGGCGCGCAGGGCTTTGAAGCAGGCCGACTTTGTGGTATCCCTGTCCCCCTTCGCTGGCGAGGCGAGCGAGTACGCCCAGGTCATGCTGCCCATCGCCTCCTTCCTGGAGTCGGCCGGCACCCTGATCAACAACGAAGGACGGGTGCAGAGCATCCGGCCCACGGCGCGGCTTTACAAGGAGGCCCGCCCCAGTTGGAAGGTACTGCGCGTGCTGGGCAATCTGCTGCACCTGGATGGTTTCCAGCAGAACGACGTGGCCGAGGTTACCAAGGCCTGGGAGAGCGTGGTTGGCCTGGTACCGCTGTCCAGCCACGGCGAGCTGCCCCAGGTGCAGGTGGCGCCCCGCCAGGCAAGCGATGCCGCGCTGCGGCGCCTGGGCGGCTGGCCCATATACCGCACCGATGCGCTGGTGCGCCGTTCCGAGCCCCTGCGCCTTGCCCAGGGGCGGGCGCAGGCGGCCATGCATCCCGAGCAGGCGCGCCAGTTGGGCCTGGAGGGTGCCGAGGAAGTGGTGCTGTCCCACAACGGCCAGCCGGTGAGCTTGCCGCTCGTGCTCGATGCGGGCGTGCCGCCGGGCTGCGTCGCCGTGCCCGCCGGCTACGAGGAAACCGTGGCTCTGGGACCCTTGTACGGCGCGGTGCAGGTGCAGTTGAACCGGTGATAGAGGCGGCAAAGCAGTAATCCTGGCGGGATCTGCGGTCTTTCCCTCGAAAAACCGAAACGATGTGCAGAAGGCGCAGGGCATTGCGCGATAGTGATGGCCCGTGGCGGTGGCCGCTCTTCAAGCGGCCCGTCGCCGGGAGTTGACAAAAGGGGTTAGGAAGGCATGTTTGAAGCCGTTTGGATGACCGATTACGTCCAGCCCGTGGCGTGGATCATGGCCAAGATCGTGGCCATCGTGGGGCCCTTGATGCTGGCGGTGGCTTATCTGACCTATGCCGAGCGCAAGGTGATCGGCTATATCCAGGTGCGCCTGGGCCCCAACCGGGTCGGTCCCGGCGGCTGGCTGCAGCCCATCGCCGACGCCTTCAAGCTGCTGTTCAAGGAGGTGATCGTCCCGAGCGACGCCAATCGCTTCCTCTTCCTGCTGGCGCCCATCCTGGCCATCGCGCCGGCCCTGGCGGCCTGGGCCGTGGTGCCCTTCGGCGAGAATCTGGTGGTGGCGGACATCGATGCCAGCCTGCTCTACGTGCTGGCCATCACCAGCATGGGCGTGTACGGCATCATCATCGCCGGCTGGGCATCCAATTCCAAGTACGCCTTCCTCGGCGCCATGCGCTCGGCGGCGCAGATGGTGGCCTATGAGATCGCCATGGGCTTTGCGCTGGTGGGCGTGCTGATGGCGGCCCAGAGCCTGAATCTGGGCCAGATCGTGGCCGGCCAGCAGGGCGGCGGCTTCTGGAGCTGGTACTGGCTGCCGCTCTTCCCGTTCTTCCTGGTGTATTTCATCGCCGGCGTGGCGGAAACCAACCGCGCCCCCTTCGACGTGGCCGAGGGCGAATCGGAGATCGTGGCCGGCTTCCACGTGGAGTACTCGGGCATGGCCTTCGCCCTCTTTTTCCTGGCCGAGTACGCCAACATGATCCTGGTTTCCCTGCTGGCGGCCCTCATGTTCCTGGGCGGTTGGCTGCCGCCCCTCAACATTGTCCCCTTCACCTGGGTGCCGGGCATCGTGTGGCTGATGCTGAAGGTGGCTTTCCTGCTCTTTGTGTTCCTGTGGCTGCGCGCCACCTTCCCGCGCTACCGCTACGACCAGATCATGCGTCTGGGCTGGAAGGTCTTCATTCCCATCACCATCGTCTGGATCCTGGTGGTGGGCATCGCCCAGCAAACCCCGTTGAAGCCTTTCTTCCAGTAGGAAGAGCGGCGAAGGAGAGGTTCCCGTGAGACTCAGTCCGAAGCAGTTCATCGACACCTTTTTCCTCACCGAGCTGGTGCGCGGCATGATGCTGACCGGCAAGCACCTCTTTGCCCGCAAGATCACCGTCCAGTATCCCGAGGAGCGGACGCCGCAATCGCCGCGCTTCCGCGGACTGCATGCCCTGCGCCGCTACCCCAATGGCGAGGAGCGCTGCATCGCCTGCAAGCTGTGCGAAGCCGTGTGCCCGGCCCTGGCGATCACCATCGAGAGCGAGCAGCGCGAGGACGGCACCCGGCGCACCACGCGCTACGACATCGACCTGACCAAGTGCATCTTCTGCGGCTTCTGCGAGGAGTCCTGTCCGGTGGATTCCATCGTCGAGACGCGGATTCTGGACTACTGCGGCGAAAAGCGCGGCGATCTCCTGTACAGCAAGCCCAGGCTGCTGGAGATTGGCGATAAGTACGAGGCGCAGATTGCGGCGGATCGCGCACAGGACGCCCGCTACCGCTAAGAAGATTCCTGGACGAAGATACCCGCGGCCTGGCCGGTGGGAGAGCATAAGGGACATACATGGATTTGCAGCAGCTGATTTTTTACGTCTTTGCAGGGATTCTGGTATTCGCCGCCGGCATGGTGATCACCGTGCGCAACCCGGTGCACGCCGCTCTCTACCTGGTCCTGGCCTTCTTCACCGCCGCCGGGCTCTTCGTCCTGCTGGAAGCCGAGTTCCTGGCCATCACCCTGGTGCTCGTCTATGTCGGCGCCGTGATGGTGCTCTTCCTCTTCGTGGTGATGATGCTGGACATCAATCTGGCCCGTCTGCGTGAGGGCTTCCTGGACTACCTGCCCCTGGGCGCGGCCCTGGCCCTGGTGATGGTGGTGGAAATGTCCATGCTGCTCGGCGGTCCGGCCTTCGACAGCGCCAACCTGCCGCCCCCGCCCGCTGCGCCGGCGGATTACAGCAATACCAAGGCGCTGGGTCAGCTCCTCTATACCGATTACGTTTATCCCTTCGAAGTGGCGGCCCTGGTGCTGCTGGTGGCCATCGTGGCCGCCATCGCCCTGACCATGCGCCGCCGTCCCGAAACCAAATATCAAAAGCCGGAAGAGCAGTTGCGGGTGAAGCGCGCCGACCGCGTGGAACTGGTCAACGTCAAGTCGGAAAGCCGGCAGTAAGCCTTGTAGCGTCAGTACCGGAAAGGGGAGAGCTTGTGGTTCCGTTATCGCATTATCTAATCCTGGCAGCGATTCTGTTCGCCTTGAGTGTGGTGGGCATTTTCCTGAACCGAAAGAACGTCATCATCCTGCTGATGGCCATCGAATTGATGCTGCTGGCCGTCAACCTGAACCTGGTGGCCTTCTCCCATTTCCTGCAGGACCTGTCCGGCCAGATCTTCGTTTTCTTCATCCTGACCGTGGCCGCGGCCGAGGCGGCCATCGGCTTGGCCATCCTGGTGGTGTACTTCCGCAACCGCAACACCATCAACGTCGAAGACATCGACAGCTTGAGGGGCTAAGCCATGACCATGCCGGTGATCTTCGAGTGGCTGTACCAGTTCCCCATGCGCGCCATTTACCTGGCCATTCCGCTCGCCCCGTTGCTGGGCGCCCTGGTGGCGGGCCTCTTCGGCTGGAAGCTCAAGGAGAAGGCCCATTGGGCGGCCGTGCCGGGCGTGGCCGTGGCTTTCTTCCTGGCCGTGTTCGTCCTCTTCGACGTGCTGGCCGGCAACACCTTCTACGGCGACGTCTATACCTGGGGCATGGTGGGTGACGTCAGCGCCCACGTCGGCTTCCAGATCGACCGGCTGAGCGCCATGATGATGGTGGTGGTGACCTTCGTGTCCCTGTGCGTGCACATCTACACCATCGGCTACATGCATGGCGATCCGGGCTATGCCCGCTTCTTCAGTTACATCGCGCTCTTCACCTTCTCCATGCTGATGCTGGTGATGAGCAACAACTTCCTGCAGCTCTTCTTCGGCTGGGAAGCGGTGGGCCTCGTTTCCTATCTGCTGATCGGCTTCTGGTTCACCCGCGAAAGCGCCATCTACGCCAATCTGAAGGCTTTCCTGGTCAACCGCGTCGGCGACTTCGGCTTCCTGATCGGCATCGCGGCGATCTACAAGTACTTCGGCACCCTCGACTACGCCACCGTCTTCGCCCGCGTGGGCGAGCTGGCGCAGACCACGGTGCAGATCATCCCCGGCTACGAATGGAGCCTGATGACCTGGATCGCGTTGATGCTCTTCATCGGCGCCATGGGCAAGTCGGCCCAGGTGCCCCTGCACGTGTGGCTGCCCGACTCCATGGAGGGCCCGACGCCCATCTCCGCGCTGATCCACGCCGCCACCATGGTGACCGCCGGCATCTTCATGGTGGCGCGCATGTCGCCCATCTACGAACTGTCCACCACCGCCCTGTCGGTAGTCATGGTCATCGGCGCCATCACCGCACTCAGCATGGCGCTCGTCGGCCTGGTGCAGAACGACATCAAGCGGGTGGTGGCCTACTCGACCCTGTCGCAGCTCGGTTACATGACCACCGCCCTGGGTGCGTCCGCCTACGCCGCCGGTGTCTTCCACCTGATGACCCACGCCTTCTTCAAGGCGCTGCTCTTCCTGGCGGCCGGCTCGGTGATCCACGCCATGCACCATGAGCAGGACATCCGCAAGATGGGCGGCCTGCGCAAGTACATGCCGATCACCTACGTCACCTCCATCATCGGCTCGCTGGCGCTGGCCGGCATTCCGCCCTTTGCCGGCTTCTTCAGCAAGGATGCCATCATCGAGGCGGTGGAGCTGTCCCATACGCCGGGCGCCGCCTTCGCTTACTTTGCCCTGGTGGTCGGCGTGTTCCTGACCGCCTTCTACTCGTTCCGCATGTTCTTCCTGGTCTTCCACGGCCAGCCGCGCATGGACGAGCACACGCGCCATCACCTGCACGAGTCGCCCTGGGTCATCACCGTACCCCTGGTGATCCTGGCGGTGCCGTCGGCGCTGGCGGGCCTGCTCTACATCGAGCCGATGCTCTTCGGCCCGTACTTCGCCGACGCCATCCGCGTGTTGCCCGAGCACGACGTCCTGGGTCACCTGGCCGAGGAGTGGCACGGCGTGCTGCCCTTCATCCTGCACGGCCTGCAGACTCCGACCCTGTGGCTGGCCGTGGCGGGCATTGGTCTGTCCGCCTTCTTCTACCTGGTGCGCCCCGACTGGCCGGCGGCGATCGCCAGCGCCTTCCGCCCCGTGTACGTCATGCTGGACCGCAAGTACTGGGCGGATGAGTTCAACAACCTCGTTTTTGCCAAAGGAGCCTTGGGAATCGGTCGACTGTTCTGGAAGGTGGGCGACGTGAAGCTCATCGACGGCAGCCTGGTCAACGGCACGGCCAATCTGGTCGGCCGCATCGCACTCCTGCTGCGGCAGGTGCAGACCGGCTACATCTACCACTACGCCTTCGCCATGATCATCGGCCTCTTCGCATTAATGACCTACTTCCTGATTATCCAAGGCTAAGCTATGCAAGAACTCCCCATTCTCAGTCTGGCCATTTGGCTGCCGATCCTCACCGGTATCCTGACCCTGCTGGCGGGCGAGGGACGGCCGCAGCTGGTCCGCTGGATCGCGTTGCTGGGCACGGTGCTCACCTTTGTCATCACCTTGCCGCTCTACA
This sequence comes from Thermithiobacillus tepidarius DSM 3134, assembly GCF_000423825.1. Classification (NCBI taxonomy): domain Bacteria; kingdom Pseudomonadati; phylum Pseudomonadota; class Acidithiobacillia; order Acidithiobacillales; family Thermithiobacillaceae; genus Thermithiobacillus; species Thermithiobacillus tepidarius. The sequence continues at coordinate 12,025 of NZ_AUIS01000012.1, read as the reverse complement.
GCCAGTTCGACGCGAGCACGGCGGCCATGCAGTTCGTGGAGAAGAAGCCGTGGATCGCGCTCTTCAACATCAACTACCACCTGGGAGTGGATGGCCTGTCCCTGTGGTTCGTGCTGCTGACCAGCTTCATCAGCGTGCTGGTGGTCGTCACTTCGTGGAGCAATGTCAGTCGCAAGCTCGCCCAGTACATGGCGGCCTTCCTGATCATGGAGGGCCTCATGATCGGCGTGTTCTCCGCGCTCGACGCCATCCTTTTCTACATCTTCTTCGAAGCCATGCTGATCCCGATGTTCCTCATCATCGGCGTTTGGGGTGGGCCGAACCGCGTCTATGCCACCATCAAGTTCTTCCTCTATACCTTCCTCGGCTCCGTGCCGATGCTGGTGGCGCTGCTGTATATGTACTTCCAGGCCGGCCAGAGCTTCGATATCCTGACCTTCCAGGACATGGCCATCGGCATGACGGCGCAGACGCTGATCTGGTTCGCCTTCCTGCTGGCCTTTTCCATCAAGATCCCCATGTGGCCGGTGCACACCTGGCTGCCCGACGCCCATGTGGAGGCGCCAACCGCCGGCTCGGTGGTGCTGGCGGCCATCATGCTGAAGATCGGCGCCTATGGTTTCCTGCGCTTCTCCATGCCCATGCTGCCGGACGCCACCCGTGAGCTGGCCTGGCTGATGATCGCCCTGTCGCTGATCGCGGTGGTCTACATCGGCCTCGTGGCCATCGTGCAGGAGGACATGAAAAAGCTCATCGCCTATTCCTCCATTTCGCACATGGGCTTCGTCACTCTGGGCCTGTATCTCTTCAACAAGGCCGGGATGGAAGGCGCCATCATCCAGATGATCTCCCACGGCTTCATCAGCGCGGCCATGTTCCTGTGCGTAGGCGTGCTGTACGACCGCATGCACACGCGCCTGATCAGCCGCTACGGCGGCGTGGCCAACAGCATGCCCGTTTTCGCCAGCCTGATGCTGCTGTTCAGCATGGCCAACGCCGGCCTGCCGGGCACCTCCGGCTTCGTGGGCGAGTTCATGGTGATTCTCGGCTCCTATCAGGTGAATCCCTGGTTCGCCATCGCGGCGGCCACCACCCTGATCTGGGGCGCCGGCTACACCCTGTGGATGTACAAGCGCGTGATCTTCGGGCCGGTGGCCAACGAGGAGGTGGCGCAGCTCAAGGAGGCCAATGGCCGCGAGATCTTCGCCCTGCTGACGCTGGCCGCCTTCACGCTGCTGATGGGCCTGTGGCCCGCCCCCTTCCAGGAGGTCATGCACGCCTCCGTGGATCACCTGCTGGGTCAGGTGGCCGTCAGCAAGGTTTTGCCATAAAGGGATAGAGACATGGGTTCTACGATGTCGAGTTGGATGTTGATCGCGCCGGAGCTCTTCGTGACGGCGATGGCTTGCGCTATTCTGATTTTCGATCTGTTCCTGAAGGACGATCAGCGCGACCTGACCTACCTGCTGTCCCAGGTCACCCTGCTGGGTGCCAGCCTCCTGACCGTGCGCTTGGCCGGGGAGAGCAACGTGGCCTTCGAGGGCATGTTCGTGCTGGACAACTTCGCCAAGGTCATGAAGCTGTTCATCTATCTCACCGTCTTCGCGGTGTTCGCCTATTCGCGGCGCTACTTGATGGAGCGCGGCCTGTACCGGGGTGAATACTTCGTGCTGGTGCTCTTCGCCGTGGTGGGCACCATGATCATGGTGTCCGCGGGCAACCTGCTGACCATCTACCTGGGGCTGGAGCTGCTGGCCCTGTGCCAGTACGCCCTGGTCGGCCTGCAACGCGACAACGGCACGGCGACCGAGGCCGCGCTGAAGTACTTCATTCTCGGCGCCTTGGCTTCCGGCATGCTGCTTTATGGCATGTCCCTGCTCTACGGCGTGGCCGGCACCCTGGACATCGCCGGCATCGGCAACGTGGTGACCAGCATCGGCGCCAACGACAAGGTGCTGATCTTCGCGCTGGTCTTCGTCATGGTGGGCATCGCCTTCAAGTTCGGCGCCGCGCCTTTCCACATGTGGGTGCCGGACGTCTATCAGGGGGCGCCGACGGCCATCACCCTGTTCCTGTCCACCGCACCCAAGCTGGCCGCCTTCGCCATGGCCATCCGTCTGCTGGTGGAGGGCTTGTCGGCGACCGCCGGGGCCTGGGAGGACATGTTCATCGTCATGGCCATGCTGTCCATCCTGGTGGGCAACGTGGTGGCCATCGCCCAGACCAACCTCAAGCGCATGCTTGCCTACTCGGCCATCAGCCACGTGGGCTTCCTCTTCCTGGGCTTGGTCGGCGGCAACCTCAACGGCCTGTCCAGCGCGCTCTTCTACACGGTGACCTACGTGCTGATGGGCATGGGTGGTTTCGCCATGATCATGCTGCTGTCGCGGGCCGGTTTCGAGGCCGAGGAGATCAGCGATTTCAAGGGGCTGAACCAGCGTCATCCCTGGTATGCGGGCATGATGATGATCCTCATGTTCTCCATGGCCGGCGTACCGCCGACCGTGGGCTTCTACGCCAAGCTGGCGGTGCTGCAGACCGTGGTGCAGGCCGGCCATGTCTGGCTCGCCATCTTCGCGGTCATCCTGTCGGTGGTGGGCGCCTTCTACTACCTGCGCGTGGTCAAGGTCATGTATTTCGATGCCCCGGAGACGGCGGAACCAGTGCCCAGTGACAGCCTCGTGGGCGGGGTGGTCACCCTCAACAGCCTGGCCGTCCTGGTGCTGGGCCTGTCGCCGGGCGCCCTGATGAGCATCTGCGTGTACGCCATGCAGGGATTGGTGTAAGTCATGGCCAAGACCGGCGTCTGGTTCTTCCTCTTCGTCGCGGTGGTGGCGGCCAATCTGCCGTGGCTGACGAGTCGGATCTTCTTCCTGTTTGCCCCGAAAGCCGGCGAGAAGAAGATTTTCTGGCGACTGCTGGAGTGGCTGGTGCTGTACTTCGTGACCCTGGCCATCGGCTTCGGCATCGAACGGGCGAGCATGGGCGACGTGCAGCGGCAGGGTTGGGAGTTCTATGCCGTCACCCTGTCGCTTTTCGCCGTGCTGGCCATCCCAAGCTTCATCTACCGCTACAACCTGCGGCGCATGCTGGCTCGGCCTTGATTTTTGCCGGGTGGGATGGTAAGTTTGGCGGTACTTTAGGCGCGTAGCTCAGGGGGAGAGCGCTACCTTGACACGGTAGAGGTCGGCGGTTCGAAACCGCCCGTGCCTACCAATTTTCCTATGAAGGCATCGCAATTTGTGATGCTTTTTTTGTTTATAGCGAGGCTTGCGGATGCCCGTTGTTTCTCTTCCCGATGGGAGCCGAAAGGAGTTCGACCGCCCCGTCACCGCCGCCGAGGTGGCGGCCAGCATCGGCAAGGGGCTGGCGAAGGCGGCGGTGGCCGTCCGTCTGGACGGCAAGCTGGTGGACCTGTCCACGCTGATTGACCACGACGTGGACTTTGCCGTGGTCACGGCCGACAGTCCCGAGGGCACCGAGGTCATCCGTCATTCCACCGCGCATCTGCTGGCCCAGGCGGTCAAGGCGCTCTATCCGCAGGCCCAGGTCACCATCGGTCCCACCGTGGAGAACGGCTTCTACTACGATTTCGCCATCGACAGGGCCTTTACGCCCGAAGACCTGGCGCGGATCGAGGCCAAGATGGCCGAGCTGGCCAAGGCCGACCTGAAGGTCGAGCGGGAGGTGATGCCCCGCGACGAGGCCATCCGCCTCTTCAGCGGCATGGGCGAAAAGTACAAGGCAGAGATCATCGGCGAGATCCCGGCGGGGGAGGACATCAGCCTCTATCGGCAGGGCGATTTCGTCGATCTGTGCCGCGGCCCGCACGTGCCCAGCACCGGTCGCCTGAAGGCCTTCAAGCTGACCAAGGTGGCCGGCGCCTATTGGCGCGGCGACGCCCGCAACCCCATGCTGCAGCGCATCTACGGCACCGCCTGGGCGGACAAGGCCGCGCTCGATGCCTATCTCAAGCAGCAGGAAGAGGCGGAGCGGCGCGATCACCGGCGCATCGGCACCGAGCTCGATCTCTTCTCCATTCAGGAGGATGCCGGCGGCGGCCTGGTGTTCTGGCATCCCATGGGCGCGCGCATCCGCCGCCTCATGGAGGATTTCTGGCGCGCGGCGCACGTGCAGGGGGGCTACGAGCTCCTCTACACCCCGCACATCGCGCACCAGGAGCTGTGGAAGACTTCCGGCCACGCCGACTTCTACAGCGAGTCCATGTTCCAGCCCATCGAGGACGACCATCAGCTCTATCAGCTGAAGCCGATGAACTGTCCCTTCCATGTGCTGATCTACAAGGACAAGCTGCGCTCCTATCGCGAGCTGCCCTTCCGCTGGGCGGAACTCGGCACGGTCTACCGGCACGAGCTGTCCGGCGCCCTGCATGGGCTCATGCGCGTGCGCGGCTTCACCCAGGACGATGCCCACATCTTCTGCCGCGAGGACCAGATCGAGGAGGAGATTCTCGGGGTGCTGGATCTGATCCAGAAGATCCTCACCGCCTTCGGCTTCGAGCGCTACGAGATCAATCTCTCCACCCGGCCGGCGGAGTCGGTGGGCAGCGACGCCATCTGGGAAAGCGCCACCGCGGCCCTGCGCACCGCCCTGGAGCGCAAGGGCTTGGCCTATCAGGTGGACGAGGGTGGCGGCGCCTTCTACGGGCCCAAGATCGACCTGAAGATCGAGGACGCCATCGGTCGCAAGTGGCAGTGCTCCACGGTGCAGCTGGATTTCAACCTGCCCGAGCGCTTCGACATGGAGTACGTGGCCGAGGACGGCTCGCGCCGGCGCCCCATCATGATCCATCGCGCCCTGCTGGGTTCCCTGGAGCGTTTCTTCGGCGTCCTCATCGAGCACTACGAAGGCAAGTTCCCGCCTTGGCTGGCGCCCGTGCAGGCGGTGGTGATGAATATCACCGACGCGCAGGCGGATTACGCGCAGGAAGCAACGGAAACTCTGAAAAAAATGGGTTTTCGTGTAGAATCCGACTTGAGAAACGAGAAGATCGGCTTTAAAATACGCGCCCACACTTTGCGAAGGGTTCCGTATCTGCTGGTCGTCGGCGACCGTGAGCAAGCGGCCGGCACCGTGGCGGTGCGCAGCCGCGACGGCCGCGACCTGGGCACCATGCCGATCCGGGATTTCGGTGCCCTGCTCGGGCGCATGGTGGAGAGCCGGGCGCAATTACAGGACAAAGCGGAGGGTTAGGCTATCGCCTCGACAAAGTCAGTTAGAGTTAACCGGGAGATCAACGCGCCCAAGGTGCGCCTGATTGACGAAAACGGCGAGCAGGCCGGCATCGTGCCGCTGTCGGCTGCCTTGGCTGCCGCCGAGACCGCCGGTCTGGACCTGGTGGAGATTGCCCCCAATGCGGATCCGCCCGTCTGCCGGATCATGGATTACGGCAAGTTCAAGTACCAGGAAAGCAAGCGGCTGCACGAGGCGCGCAAGAAGCAGAAGCAGGTGCAGATCAAGGAAATCAAGTTCCGCCCGGGCACCGACGAAGGCGACTACCAGGTGAAGTTGCGCAACCTGATCCGCTTCCTGGAGGAGGGGGACAAGGCCAAGATCACCCTGCGCTTCCGCGGTCGGGAAATGGCACACCAGGAACTGGGACTGCAGCTCCTGAACCGCGTCGAGGGCGACTTGAAGGACTATGGTGCGGTTGAACAGCGGCCCCGCTTGGAGGGCCGGCAAATGGTGATGGTCATCGCCCCGCGTAAACATTAATACTTGTTGGAGAGAGTTATGCCTAAGTTGAAGACCAATCGGGGTGCGGCCAAGCGCTTCACACGGACCGGCAAGGGCGGTTTCAAGCACCGTCCCGCCTTCAAGAACCACATCCTGACCAAGAAGTCCACCAAGCGCAAGCGCCACCTGCGCCATACGGTCGTCGCGTCCTCCAGTGACGTGGCCGCCTTGAAGCGCATGCTGCCTTTCGTTTAAGTATCGGGCCGGAAAGCTTTCCCGCCGTAAGGAGTTATCACAATGCCTCGCGTTAAACGTGGAGTTCAGGCGCGTCAGCGCCACAAGCGCATCCTGGAGCAGGCCAAGGGCTACCGGGGCCGCCGCAAGAGTACCTTCCGCGCCGCCAATCAGGCGGTGATGAAGGCCGGCCAGTATCAATACCGTGATCGCCGCGTCCGCAAGCGCGACTTCCGTCGCCTGTGGATCGTGCGCATCAACGCCGGCGCCCGCGAGTACGGCCTGAGCTACAGCCGCTTTATCAACGGCCTGCAGAGCGCGGGCGTCGAGGTGGACCGCAAGGTACTCGCCGATCTGGCGGTGGCCGACAAGGCGGCTTTCGCCTCGCTGGCGGAAATTGCCAAGCAGCAGCTGGCGAGCTGAAGCTTCGCATGCCTGGATGATCCGGCGCGTGGTGTTTCGTTGAAGCATTCCGGGGAGAAGGGATCACCTTTCTCCCCGGAACGTTTGTGGGGGCTTGAATGCAAGAGACATTGCGGCAGATGTGCGAAACCGCTCTGGCGGCGGTGGGGCAGGCGGATGACCTGGCCCGGCTGGACCAGGTCCGGGTACAGTACCTCGGCAAGAAAGGCGAGCTGACCCAGTTGCTGCAGCAGTTGGGCCGGGTCGCCCCGGAGGAGCGTCCGCGCCTGGGACAGCTGGTCAACGAGGCCAAGGAGAGCCTGGCTGCCGCCCTGCAGGCGCGCCGGGAGCAGTTGGAAGCCGAGGCCATCGCCGCCCGGCTGGCCGCCGACCGCCTCGATGTGACCTTGCCCGGGCGCGGCCTGGGTCGCGGCACCCTGCATCCCATCGGCCGTACCCTCGACCGCATTCAGGACATCTTCCGCCAGATGGGCTTCACCCTGGCCGATGGCCCGGAGATCGAAGACGACTTCCACAATTTCGAGGCCCTGAACATTCCGGCGGATCATCCGGCCCGGGCCATGCACGACACCTTCTACATCGACGACCGCCACGTCTTGCGCACGCACACCTCGCCGGTGCAGATCCGCGCCCTGGAGCAGAGTGAGCCGCCGTTGCGCGTCATCGCCGCCGGCCGGGTTTATCGCTGCGATTCGGACATCACCCACACGCCGATGTTCCACCAGGTGGAAGGCCTGTGGGTGGACCGCGAAGTCAGCTTCGCCGATCTCAAGGGCCTGCTGGCCGGTTTTCTGCAAAGCTTTTTTCAGCGGCCCGACCTGCCGGTGCGCTTTCGCCCCTCGTACTTTCCCTTCACCGAACCGTCCGCCGAGGTGGACATCGGCTGCGTCATCTGCCAAGGTGCCGGTTGCCGGGTGTGCAAGCACACCGGCTGGCTGGAGGTGCTGGGCTGCGGGATGGTGCATCCCAATGTGCTGCAGCAGGTGAACGTGGATCCCGAACAGTATCCGGGCTTTGCCTTCGGCATGGGAGTCGAGCGCCTGGCCATGCTCCGCTTCGGCGTGGACGACCTGCGGCTCTTCTTCGAAAACGATCTGCGCTTCCTGGGGCAGTTGGCATAGCGAGAGTGGGGTAGGGCATGCGTCTTAGCCAAGAATGGCTGCACAGTTGGATCAACCCGGGCTGGAGCGCGCGCGAGCTGGGCGAGCGCCTGACCATGGCCGGCCTGGAATTGGAAGCCCTGGAGGCGGCGGCACCCGCCTTCAGTGGGGTGGTCGTGGGAGCCGTGCTGCGCGTCGCGCCTCATCCGAATGCCGACAAGCTGCGGTTGACCTGGGTGGACGCGGGCCGTGGCGAGCCCCTGCAGATCGTGTGCGGCGCGGCCAACGTGGCCGAGGGGCTGCGGGTGCCCGTTGCCCTGCCGGGCGCGGTGCTGCCCGGCGGGCTCAGCATCCGCGCGGCGAGCGTGCGCGGCGAGTCTTCCGCCGGCATGCTCTGCTCCGCCCAGGAGCTGGGGCTGGAGGAAAAGTCCGAGGGGCTGCTCATCCTGGATCCGGATGCGCCGGTGGGGCAGGATCTGCGCACCTATCTGGCGTTGGATGACGAGATCCTGACCCTCGGCCTCACGCCGAACCGGGCGGATTGCCTGTCTCTGCGCGGCTTGGCCCGCGAGGTGGCGGCCCTGGCCGGCGGCACGCCGGTGGCGCCGGCCGCCGCACCCGTGGCGGCGGCGGATCTGCCGTCCTTGGCGCTGCGGGTGGAGGCACCCGCCGCCTGTCCCCGCTACTGCGGCCAGCGCATCGACGGCATCGATCCCCGCGCCCGCACGCCCGACTGGCTGCGCGAGCGCCTGCGCCGCGCCGGCCTGCGTGCCATCCACCCGGTGGTGGACGTCGCCAATTACGTCATGCTCGAGCTCGGGCAGCCGTTGCATGCCTTCGACGCCGGCAAGCTGCAGGGCGGCCTGCAGGTGCGCCTGGCGCGCGCCGGCGAGAAGCTGGTGCTGCTGGACGGCGCCACGGCGGCCCTGGCCCCGGACATGCTGGTGATCGCCGACGAGGCCGGCCCCCAGGCCGTGGCCGGCATCATGGGGGGGCTGGCCACGGCGGTGGACGGCAACACCCGCAGCCTCTTCCTGGAAAGCGCTTTTTTCGCGCCGGCGGCCCTGGCCGGGCGGGCTCGGCGCCTGGGCTTGCATACCGATGCCTCCCATCGCTTCGAGCGCGGCGTGGACCCGGAGCTGGCGCCGGCGGCCCTGGCCCGGGCCGCCGCCCTGATCGTCGAGATCTGCGGTGGCCGGGCGGGGCCGGTGCAGGTGCTGGAGCATCCAGAGCACCTGCCCGCGCGTCCGCAAATCCTGCTGCGCCGGCAACGCCTTGCTCGCATTCTGGGTGCGGCCATTCCCGATGCCGAGGTCGCCGGCATCCTGGGCGCCCTGGGCATGGCGGTGAGCGCCGTGGGCGAGGGCTGGCAGGTGTGCCCGCCCAGCAGCCGCTTTGATCTGCGCATCGAGGCCGATCTGATCGAGGAGGTGGCGCGCATCCACGGCTATGCCAACTTGCCGGTGACTTTGCCGCGGGCCGCCTTGCCGGTGCCGCCGGCCGTGGAGAGCGGCGAGCCGGCGGCGTTGCGGCACCTGCTGGCCGGGCGGGACTACCACGAGGTCATCACCTACAGCTTCGTTTCCGCCGAGTGGCAGGCGCGCATCGATCCCGAGTGCCCCGCCATCCCGGTGCGCAACCCGATTTCCCAAGAGCTGGGCGTGATGCGCACCAGCCTGTGGCCCGGCCTGTTGCAGACTTTGCACTATAATCTGAATCGACAGCAGCAGCGGGTGCGCATCTTCGAGCTGGGCCGGGTCTTCCGGGGCGAGGAGCAGCCGCTCATGCTGGGCGGTTTGGTCGCCGGCCCGCACTTTCCGCTGTCCTGGGCCAATGACCGCCAGCCGGCCGATTTCTTCGATGTGAAGGGCGACGTGGAGGCATTGCTCCTGGAGCTGCGGGCCGGCGAGCCCGTATTTCAGGCCGGCGCGCATCGCGCCCTGCACCCGGGGCAGACCGCCGACATCCGGGCTGGCGGCCGCTGGGTCGGACGCCTGGGCACACTGCATCCCCGCCTGCTGCAGGCGCTGGATCTGTCCCAGACGCCGGTGCTCTTCGAGCTGGATCTGCAGGCGTTGCGCGCGGCGCGCGCAGCTTCTCCTTGTTACACGGGGCTGTCGCGCTTTCCGGCGCTGCGGCGCGATTTGGCGCTGCTGGTGCCGCGCAGCGTGCCGGCGGCGGAAATCGCTGCGGCCATCGCGGCGGCGGCACCGTCCCTGATCCGGGAGGTACAGTTGTTCGACCGCTACCAGGGGGCGGGCATTCCCGAAGATCAGCAGAGCCTGGCCTTCAGCCTGCTGCTGCAAAGCGACGAAAAGACTCTGGATGACGAGGCCATCAGTCAGGCAATGGAAGCGGTGTTGATGCGGGTGCGCCAAGTGTGCCCGGTCACCCTGCGTCAGTGAGGAGAATCAGTCATATGGCGGTAACCAAGGCGGATCTGGCCGACATGCTGTTCGAGAAAGTGGGCTTCAACAAGCGCGAGGCCAAGGAAATCGTGGAAAGCTTCTTCAGCGAGATGCGCTCGGCCCTGGCGCAGGGGGAGGAGATCAAGCTGTCCGGCTTCGGCAACTTCACGCTGCGCCAGAAGAATCCGCGCCCGGGCCGCAACCCGAAGACCGGCGTGGAGATCACCATAACGGCCCGACGCGTGGTCAGCTTTCGGGCCAGCAACAAGTTGAAAGCCTGTGTCAACGGAGATACCGGAGAAGGATAGCCCGGCGTTGCCGCCCATTCCCGCCAAGCGTTATTTCAGCATTGGCGAGGCGGCGGCGCTGTGCGGCGTGAAAGCGCACGTCCTGCGCTACTGGGAGCAGGAATTTCCTTCCCTGTCGCCCATCAAGCGTCGCGGCAACCGCCGCTATTACCAGGAGGCGGACATTCTCCTGGCCCGCCAGATCCGGGACCTGCTCTATCGGCAGGGCTTCACCATCCAGGGCGCCCGCGAGCGCCTTTCGCAGCAGTCCGTCGCCCAGCCGCCCGCCGCTCCCCGGTCGGGCGTGGACTTGGCGGCCCTGCGCCGGGAGCTGCAGGCCATCCTGAAACTCTGCCGATCCTGAGCGGGTGTTCCGGCTTGACCTGGCATGGGGCTCCGGTTAAACTCTGCGCTCTTGCACGGGGCGTAGCGCAGCCTGGTAGCGCACCTGAATGGGGTTCAGGTGGTCGGAGGTTCAAATCCTCTCGCCCCGACCAGTTTCGATCAGCAACGGCAGGCGGTTAGTGTCTCGGCACTAACCGCCTTTTTCTTTGCAAACGCGCGTGCGGGACTCGTTGCCGCCCTCGATGACCGCATCGGTCAGCCTCACCCCGGAAACAGGCTCGGGAAATAGGCTCGTCTCCTCGCCGCCCGGCCCTCGCCGCCGTTGCGGATTTGCTGAGGTTCTGGCTTGTTCGCGAAAGGAGCAGGCAAAGCGTGGGCGCGCTCCTGATTGGAGCGTGTCCGCACGCTTCGACATTCCTCCGTTGGAGTTCGGATTCGCATGACGCTGCTTGACCAATCACCACCATTTCATGCGGCATGGGCAGACGCAATTCCGGCCGAGCCCGGGCTTGCCGGGCGTCCATCCTTCGTGCTGATCGTGGACGACCAAGCCGGTGGCCGGAAGATTCTGGAGGAGCTGGTGCGGGCGATGGATCCGGGCTTGGTGGTGGAGAGTTTTGCGGAGCCGGAGGCGGCGCTGGCGCGTGCCCAGCGGCAGCCGCCGGACCTGATCCTGACCGACTACAAGATGCCGAGCATGGACGGCGTGACCTTCATCCAGCGCATCCGCGCCCTGCCCGGCTGCGCCGACGTGCCGCTGGTGGTGATCACGGTGGTGGAGGACCCGCAGATCCGCTACCAGGCCCTGGATGCCGGCGCCAGCGACTTCCTCACCCGTCCCATCGACCAGTACGAATGCCGCGCCCGCTGCCGCAACCTGCTGACCCTGCGCCGCCAGCAGCAGCTCATCAAGCACCGCGCCCACTGGCTGGAAGACCAGGTGGCCCTGGCCACCCGCGAGATCCGCGCCCGCGAGCGCGAGACCCTGCTGCGCCTGGCCAAGGCCGGCGAGTACCGCGACGAGGAGACCGGCAATCACGTGCTGCGCATGGCCAAGTACTCGCGCCTGTTGGCCGAAGCCGTGGGCCTGAGCGAGGCCGAGTGCGACGAGATCGAGCTGGCCGCGCCCATGCACGACATCGGCAAGATCGGCGTGCCCGACAGCATCCTGCTCAAGGCCGGCCGGCTCACCGCCGAGGAGTTCCGCATCATGCAGGCGCACACCACGATCGGCCATGCCATCCTGAGCGGCAGTCCGTCGCGCTATCTGCAGCTCGGCGCGGTGATTGCCCTGGGCCATCACGAGCAGTACGACGGCAGCGGCTATCCGCAGGGCCTGCGCGGCCAGGCCATTCCGCTGGCCGCCCGCATCGTGGCGGTGGCCGACGTCTACGATGCCCTGACCTCCACCCGGCCCTACAAGCCGGCCTGGTCGGTCGCCGATGCCCGCCGCTACCTCCAGCAGCAGGCCGGCCGCCACTTCGACCCCGACTGCGTCCACGCCTTCCTCGCCCAAAGCGACAAGGTGCGC